>JANYCA010000045.1 GCA_025360525.1 Chitinophagaceae bacterium
CACCCAAATACTTACGCCTTCCATACGGCGGGTATATACATCTCTTGCATTTTCTATTGCCATTTGAGCATCAGCTGCATGAAGGCTGCCCACATGTTTATGATCGAGCCCTTGCTTACTGCGGATGAAAACTTCCCAGAGTGGCCAGGCATCCTCACCTGCCGAATAAGTCATTTTAGCGCTATTCAATTCGGCGCCTCCTGTACTTCCATCGGGTATATCGCCGTAAAAGAATTTTCTTATTTGTATGGTCATAAAATAAAGTGGATTTAAAAATATTTTAAGAGGCCATCAGCTCCACTGAAGGGGATGGTTGTATTTTCTTTTTATTAGCATATGCAATCGCTGCATCTCTTACCCATTTTCCTTCCTGGTGAGCTTTTTTACGGGCATTTAATCGCTGTTTGTTGCAGGGGCCGTTGCCTTTTACAACGTTCCAGAATTCATCCCAGTTAATAGCCCCAAAGTCGTGCTGTTTTTTATCTTCATTCCAAATTAATTTATCATCTGGTAATTGCATCCCCAGTACTTTTATCTGTGCTGCAATCATATCCACAAATTGCTGCCTCAGTTCATCGTTTGTCTTTCTTTTTATTTTCCATTTCATGCTTTGATCGTTGTTGGTGCTTTCGCTATCCGTTGGACCAAACATCATCAGGCTTGGCCACCACCATCGGTTAATAGCATCCTGGCACATCGCCTTTTGCTCAGGGGTGCCACGGCTTAATACCAGCAAACTCTCAAAGCCCTGCCGCTGGTGAAAACTTTCTTCTTTACAAATTTTTACATTGGCTCTGGCATAAGGCCCGTAGCTGGTTCGGCATAGCATTACCTGGTTAAGAATGGCGGCACCATCTACCAGCCAGCCAATAGCGCCCATATCGGCCCACGTTAGCGTAGGATAATTAAAGATGGAAGAGTATTTTGCTTTGCCGCTGTGCAAATCATTAATCATTTCATCCCGGCTCATTCCTAAGGTTTCTGCAGCAGCATACAGGTACAAACCGTGGCCGGCTTCATCCTGTACTTTGGCTAATAAAATGGCTTTGCGTTTAAGTGAAGGAGCCCTTGTAACCCAGTTGCCTTCCGGCAACATACCCACTATTTCACTATGTGCATGTTGACTTATTTGCCGGATATTAGTTTTGCGATATGCCTCCGGCATCCAGTCTTTGGGCTCAATTTTAATTTCCCCGTCTATCTTGCTTTGAAAATTAGTTTCCAGCTCATGAATAATCATAATGCAATAATTTAATAACAAATTTACTTTAAAAACTAACAAGTGTTAGTGTAATATTGTTACCGGTTATTTATAAAATTCCAGCAATAAAAATGAGGCTGGATTTTTGGATGTACACAACCGGCAGGATTTGGTGGTTTGAAATGATATATTGAATTGTTTTGAGAGAAAAACAATTCAATATTAATTACCCGATAGGATGTGTAAAACCAAAAGTGAAGCTTAACGGGATACAATGTTTGGTTTTATAATATTTATGATGGGCAGGTTTTAAAATCTAGTATCCAGCCACTGTGGCAACATTGCCCTCCAGGTGGGCCAATCATGTTTCCATTCGTTACCCCATATGCTGAGTTCGTAATTGATTCCTTTGTTGTACAATACGCCTGCAAATGCACGGCTAGCTTCGGGTGCCTCATAATCCCCTTCTCCACTAAGAATATGAATTCTGCCACTGCTGCGGATTTGTTCTAAAATATAATGGTCGGTAAGATTGGGCATATAATGCATGGGCGAATTGTAATACACCTGTTCATCAAAAAAGCCTTTGGTATATTCTGTTAAATCATACACCCCACTCATGGCAATTACACCATTTAATAAATCGGGTCGTTTTAAAAATAAATTCATGCTGTGCAAAGCACCTAAAGAAGCGCCGCAAATATAGATGGGCGTATTCCAGGAGGTGCTGTTTTTTATAAACGGAATTACTTCGTTAAAAATATATTGGTTGTACTCATTGTGCCGGATGGCTTTGTGTTCACCCGGCATATCATTGTTCATCCAGCTTTCTTTGTTGATGCTATCAACTGAAAAAACCTTGCATTTGCCGCTGTTAATAAAAGGAGCCAGCTCATTTATAAGTTGAAATCTTTCATACTCCAGAAAATCTGCGCCAGCTGTGGGTACCAATAATAATGAAAAGCCATACGTGCCATAAGTTACAATAGGCATATCTTTTTTTAGGGATGGGCTAAACCAGGAGGTTATTGATCGATGCATAAATGAAAGGTTAAATGATGTAAAAGATTGAAGTTCGTACAATTATTAGCTTTTAAAATTAATATATTTGGCAAATACGAATACTAAAAAACTACATAAAATCTTACGGTATGTCAACTCAGCTAAAGCATTTTTTTATTTTCCTGCTTTCGGGCTTTCTGTTTGCTGCATGCGAAAAGGAGCTTAGTGAGGAAAATGGAGGTACACAAACAGGCGGTATAGGCGGCACGGCTGTATTCACTTTAGCAGGATCACCAGGCAACTGCACTGCTGCATTAATAAGCGGCATTTACAAAGTTGGCACAGCGCTGGATGTTTCCAATACAATAACGATTTCAGTAAATATAACCAACATTGGTACCTATACCATTTCAACCAATAGCTTGAACGGTATTTCTTTTGCAGGTGCAGGTTCATTTATTACTACAGGCGAACAAAGCATTACCTTAACCGGTAGTGGAACAGCATTGGCGGCGGGCACTTTTACATATGCATTTGGTGCTAATGGGTGCTCGTTTTCTATCATAATATTACCGGGTGAAGTAGTGACAGGTAATTTTACAGCAAAAATTGATGGCACCCCATGGGTAGCCGATAGATTTGCTCAGGGGGCAAGAATTAGTAACATCATCAATATTTCCGGATTAGGGCTTGATAAAAAAGTGCTTACTATTTCTGTAAAAGATTCCGGAGTTCACCAGTATACACTTGCCTGGGATAATACTTCAGGCGGCGCTGGTGCTTTTATGGACAGCAGTCTTGCCGATGTTACGGCCTTTACGTCCAATGCCGGATTAACACCAACTGAAGGCGGAGGCACGCTGAATATCACCGCTATTGATGAAGTAAATAAAAAAATGTCAGGTACTTTTAGTTTTAAAGCCAAACGCTCCACCGACAATACCTACCGGGATATTACAGAAGGGATTTTTACAGATATCCCTTATATAACAACGCTCCCTCCCGGTAATGCAACAGATACATTTAATGTTAAGATAGATGGTGCAGCATTTGTTCCAGCTTCGGTAAGCGGACTGGGGGTAGCCCTTCTTTCTAACATTGTTGTGCAGGGATACGATGCCATAGGAATAAAAACAGTGGCTGTTTATTTCCCTAACGATATCACAACCGGCGTGTATGTAATAGGTGGATTAGCGGATCTTTATTATGGACAATATAATGTCGATGCATCAACATTTCTGGCATCGAGTACCGGAACATTAGAAATATTGTTTCATGATCCAGCAACCAGGCGTATTAGAGGCAGGTTTAGTTTTACGGCATCTCCCTTAACCGGTGGCCCTCCAGTTGCTCAAATAACAGAGGGGTATTTTGCCGTGACCTATTTGTAATTGAGATAACAGTAAGATAGAAGCGGTATGCTGAGCGGAATTAACTTTTTTAACATGCCCTGGCAGTTAAAAAAGAAATGGCATTTATATCACACCTTCCTTAATTTCTGTCCATAAATCCCGGTAACATTGGGCTGCATAACTGCTGTTGGCAAATTCCATAACGGGCGCTTTGTGGATGCCCATTTTTTCAACATCGCTTAGGTAGGGGACATAATTCTGGAAAAAGCGCCTG
>JANYCA010000058.1 GCA_025360525.1 Chitinophagaceae bacterium
ACAGCCTACCATGCCCAATACTTTGATAACTCTTTTTACTTTATCCAAAGAACCAAGTGTTGCTTTTAACGTTGCCAAAATTGCCAGACCAACTTGTTGAGCTGCCTGCTTTCCTTCTTCATCATCCATGTTAAAACCTACACGGCCTTTTATTAATGATCCATCCGTTTTAACCGGCCCGTGACCGGAAACATAACAATGGTTACCATCTACAAGGCAGGGCTTATAAACGCCAACGGGTTTGGGTGCAGGTGGAAGTGTAAGTCCCAATAATGCAAAATTTTCTTCAGGAGTCATTGGTTGCTATTTTATAAAACTATAAATAATGAAGACGCCTATCAACCCAACAACAGAGACAATTGTTTCCATCACCGACCAGGTTTTAAGGGTGTCTTTAAAAGATAAATTAAAATACTCTTTAAACATCCAGAAGCCCGGATCATTCACATGCGAAAACATCAGGCTGCCGGCGCCGGTTGCCAACACCATCAGGTTAGCATCTATTCCGGATGTTGCTATCATTGGTGCAATAATACCAGCGGTGGTAAGTCCCGCCACAGTAGACGAGCCCAACGCTACCCGGATAACAGCACTGATGCCCCATGCCGCCAGCAACGGATGCACTTTCATTTGCAAAAGACTACCTGCAATGGCAGTGCTGGTGCCGGTAGCAGTAAGCACTTCTTTTAAAGCCCCAGCACCACCGATAATAAAAAGAATCAACGCTATATCTTTAACCCCTTCTCCCACAATGGTCATTACTTCTTTTGTGCTTTTACCTCTTTTTATTCCCAGCATATAAATGGCGTACCATACGGTGATCAGCATTGCTATAACCGGTTCGCCGATCGCCAGTATAATTTTTGTAAAGATACTTTCCTGGTGAATAAACAAGCGTACAATGGTTGCAATACTTATCAGCAATACCGGTAAAAAAGAAGCTACTATACTATTTAACAAACCGGGCAAAGCTTCATCTGGTAAAGGCTTTGCAGCAAAAACTTCCAAAGGTTTGGCGGTGTAATTTTTTAAAGTTTGTGCAAACAACGGACCACCAATTAAAATTGCAGGAATGGCAATGAGTAAACCGTAAAACAAGGTAAGGCCCATATCCGCATGATACTGTGTTACCAGTGCTGTGGGGGAAGGATGTGGTGGAAGATAACCATGGGTAACAGACAATGCAGCCAGCATGGGTAGCCCGATGTAAACGGCGGATATTTTGTATTTGTAAGAAATGGTAATAATTAACGGCACCAGCAAAACAAAACCAACTCCATAAAAAAGCGGGATACCAATTACAAAAGCGGTTAGCACCAGTGCCCAAAGCAGGTATTTTTGTCCGAATGCTTTTACGAGGCTGGTCGCAATTTGCTGGGCGGCACCGCTGGTTGCAATTAGTTTACCCAACATGGCGCCCAGCCCGAGAATTATTGTTAGCGAGCCAAGCAAATCACCCATACCTTTTTGAATGGCTGAAACAGTTTTGGAAATATCCATTCCGTTGGCAATACCAATTAATAAACTAACCAGGATAAAAGCAAGAAATGCATTCAACTGAAACCGTGCAATCAGCAGGATTAAGAGCAGGATTCCAGCAAGCAAAATAAGGATGGGCATTCGTTATAATTGGTTAGCAGTTATCAATTCAACCAGCAATAAATAAATACTTTAGATTGAATCGTTATGAAAGTCTAAAGCTAATTTATTTTTATGTGGAAATATGTTTGATCTTTTGGAATACATACAAAAAAGAAGCTGTCTTTTTAGGACAGCCTGCTTTTGTGAATACCTTTTTAGATGAATACTTTATTGTCAAAAAAATAAGACTGTTCCAAAATTCGATTGCTGTGATTTCAACAATTCTTAAAACAACTTTGCCGGCCAAAAAGTAATTGCTTTAATCACCTGTATTTCAGCAATTACCCTATTAATTAATTTTGAAAAAGCACACCATTATTTACATAATAATGAAAAGCTGTGCCACCACTAAAAACCCAGTTGTTGGCGTCAAAACTTCCATTGCCTGAAATGCTTCCGGTAATTTTATATGCTTTAACAGCCAATGCACCACGGTTCCAGGTGAGTGGTGATAAGCTTACACATGTTTCGGGTCCAAGATTTTCATTTTGTAGAAAATAAGCCTGGTTAATTCCATATACTTTTCCTGCCCCTGCCTGGTCTATACAAACTGCAGTTTGTTCATCAATACCAATGCCTTTCATTGTGGCATAATTAAAATCCTTCATCATCCGTGCAAGAAAAGTTATGTGCCTGCCCTGGCGGTCTCGTTGTGAATAATGTGAATCGGTGATGGTATTTTGCATTAAGGAGGAAGCAATGAAATCATTTTGTCCTAATGTAATATTTACATTATATGGATTACTTAAAGCTTGTGCAGATGTAACGCTTACCCCTGTTTGTGCTGAGTAATAAATGCCACCCATAATCGCAAGCCCTGCACTGGTGCCACCGACCGTTACTTTTTTTGTATTGATCAGATAATTAATCGCATCTTCAGTGGCTGAATTTTTCCAGTAATTTACATAATCCCATTGATCGCCTCCCGCTATAAACAGCGCTTCTGCATTCCGGATTTTTTGGGTTACACTGGCAAGATTGGCTTTATCCCGGCTATCGATTATAATGGTTTCAACAGAGTTAACAGCAACCATATTGTACATGTAGCTGTTATAGCCATTTGACCCTGTAGAACGTATCACGACCACATCACCGCCGCCGGCTTTTTGTAAAAACCACTTAATGGCTGCATCCACATCCGTGCCTCCTCCCATTAGTATCAAGCCACCTGTAGCATTTGTAGTAACATCGGCTGCATCTCGTGTTAAATAGGTTACTACGGTAGTTGCAGGCTTTAAAGCAGTATTGTTTGTTTTGGATTCATTCATGCTGACAGGAAGAATTATGTTCCTTTTAGAGCAGCTGAAAAAGAATGTAATTAATACAAGTAATACAAGCAATGATGACAATTCTTTTTTCATAAATAAAATTTAATTACGTTAATAATAAACCAAATATATGGTTTAAAGTCTACACTATAATTGTTCAGTTTTTGCCGTATTTTTCGGTTTACTAGTTTACGTATTGCATTCAGGAAAAATTATCCTAGTTCCGGTTTTAACTTTCTATATTTATATTTGGCAAACAAATTGCCATGGTAAAAAGCAAACCAACTTAAAATTTATGAAAAATAAATACTCTTTGATAAGAAACACAAGCCTGTTACTTTTTACATTACACCTATCAGTA
Organism: Chitinophagaceae bacterium; assembly: GCA_025360525.1. Taxonomy (GTDB): domain Bacteria; phylum Bacteroidota; class Bacteroidia; order Chitinophagales; family Chitinophagaceae; genus Ferruginibacter. The sequence goes on from JANYCA010000058.1 coordinate 3,271, forward strand.
GTATCAACAATTGCGGTTGCCCAAAATAATAAAGCTGATGTTCCGCTGGTTCTAGGAACCAAAAAAGAAATAAAACAGGGTTTGCCAGGTGTTCATAAAGGGCAAAAAAATAAAGAAGACGAGATTGGTGCATACACTACAAGGCGCAGAAATTTGCCACCCGGTAAAGCCAAGAAAATTTATGGTGGCTCCGCTAAAGATTATGCTCCCGGCCAAAGGAACAAACGGTATAACAAAGCAGGTAAATACAAACATCATAAGAAGCATCAGCACCACGACCAAAAAAAGTCATTAGAAAAGAAAAATCATCGTGATTAAAATTGATAGAACTTAGTAATTTAAATAGAGAATCCCGTAATATATTTTACGGGATTTTTTATGGTAATATTGATAAGATGAATAGGAATAATTAAAAGCGGAAATCTTATAAGTGTTTAGCCTGGTATACTTTAATATATTTAGCTACTTCAATCAGCGGAGCTATCCAAATATCATTTTCATTTTGTTTAAGATAGCTTAAAAACTCCCGGTGATCGTTTAATGAAACATTTAAACTATTTCCTCCACCTACCCCGTGAAACAAAATCACCAGCAGTGAGTTTGTTTCCATTGCTTTTTTTACCCATTGCTCCAATTGTATGGCACTTTCTCCATTTACTACATAACAATCGATATTGTATAAATTGATTTTATCGATAGTATGCATCTCATGCCGCACTGCCCTTGCAGCGATAAAATCATCTTTTAGCAAGTCAATAAAAGAGGAATCTTTTACTTTCATATCGCCGCAGGTAAATGCAAAGGTCCTCTCCTTTTTCCCATCTAATGCTTCAAGAAAACCATTGGTCATCTTTATTTCATCAACCATACGTTGCACGGTGTAATTATCCATGTCGTATTCCGGTTTTACCCACGCTCTTCCTGCACCCACGCATGGGTGAAACAAAGTATGATTGCCTAGTTCATGCATATCGGCAGCAACTTTTCTCCAATCATTAATTCTGTATTTTGCTGTATTTGCAGTAAGGTAAAAAGTAGCTTTCAATTGTAAAGAATCCAGCACCGGCAACGCATTATCTAAATGTTCAAAAATAGCATCATCGTAGGTAAGCACTACAGCACATTTTTTATTATGCCACATTTTATCAGTCGACTGGGCAACTAATATAAAAGTGGTTGTCATTAAAATGCCTGCAAATAATAATTTCTTCATTTTTAAAATTTTTGATCAATTGGTTTGTGACTAATAGGTTACGGCGTGTATTTTATATTAACTGATAACGTAGTGTATTTATGATTTCACCAGCAGTTTCAAACTTATAACTATTTTCTTAAACTATTGTATCCTTATTTCTCGATTATAAAATCGACAGAAAAAATCGGTGCCCGTTCATTTATAACTGCCGCAATTATTAAAATCTTCGTAAAAGAAAGCTGAGAAAAGATTATTTGCTCAATGGATGCCGGATAGCAGTGGAAAGCCCGGTGAGGGTCCCAGCCGGGTTTCCGCATTAGACGGGTGTAAGAAGCCTGGCTCTGTGCCGGACTTGGAACGTATAGCCGGAGCCGATGTTGATGAAAGAATTGCTGCTGATAGCCCCCGGTTTTTAATTTAAAATTCAGCCGATTATAAACCCCTGCTTTTCAACGTTCAACAAAACAACTAATCAACCAAAAGCGGCTATCTTTGCGGCCTTAAAAACAGACGAACAAGGGAATGAAGAACATCAGAAATTTTTGCATCATTGCACACATCGACCACGGCAAAAGCACGCTGGCAGACCGTTTACTGGAATTTACCCACACCATTGGCGAACGGGATATGCAGGCGCAGGTGCTGGACAATATGGACCTGGAAAGAGAAAAAGGTATTACCATTAAGAGCCATGCTATTCAAATAAATTACAAACTCAACGGAATTGACTATGTATTAAACCTGATTGATACACCCGGTCATGTGGATTTTAGTTACGAAGTAAGTCGTGCATTGGCAGCCTGCGAAGGTGCGCTTTTGTTGGTAGATGCCAGTCAGGGCATACAAGCACAAACCATCAGTAACTTATACCTCGCCATTGATAATAACCTCGAGATTATTCCGGTTATAAACAAGATTGACATGGAAGGCGCCATGATACCAGAAGTTACCGACCAGATAGTGGAATTGATTGGCTGCAAACCCGAAGAAATTTTACTGGCCAGCGGAAAAAGTGGTATTGGTATTGAGGAAATTTTGCAGGCAATTATAGATCGTATTCCTGCTCCAAAGGGTGATGTAGCTGCTCCTTTGCAGGCGTTGATTTTTGACAGTGTGTTTAATTCTTTCCGGGGAATTATTGTGTATTACAGGATATTTAATGGCACTCTTAAAAAAGGTGATAAAATTAAATTCAGCAATACCGGGCTGGAATATGGGGCAGATGAAGTGGGTATTTTAAAACTGGGCATGGAACCTAAAAACGAGGTTTGCGCCGGGGATGTGGGTTATATTATTACAGGCATTAAAGTGGCCAAAGAGGTTAAAGTGGGTGACACCATTACCACGTCGGTAAATGGCGCAACCGAGTCTATCAAGGGATTCCAGGATGTAAAGCCAATGGTGTTTGCAGGCATTTTTCCTGTAGAAACGGATGCATTTGAAGAGCTGAGGGACTGTATGGATAAGCTGCAACTGAACGATGCTTCCCTCACATTTGAACTGGAAACATCGCAGGCATTGGGCTTTGGATTTAGATGTGGATTTCTTGGGATGCTGCACATGGAAATTATCCAGGAGCGGTTGGAAAGGGAATTTAACCAAACGGTGATTACAACTGTACCCAACGTAAGTTTTATTGCTACCACCAACAAGGGCGAAATCATTAGGGTAAACAACCCTACCGAAATGCCCGACCCTACAAGAATTGATCATATTGATGAACCATTTATTAAAGCACAGATTATTACTAAGCCAGAATACATTGGTAATATTATGACGTTGTGTATTACAAAACGTGGCATTCTTACCCACCAAAGTTATTTAACCACCACAAGGGTAGAACTTAGTTTTGAAATGCCACTCACAGAAATTGTGTTTGACTTTTATGATAAATTAAAAAGCATCACCAGAGGCTATGCCTCTTTCGACTACCACCCAATTGAATACCGGCAGAGTGATATTGTTAAGATGGATATTTTACTCAACAACGAACGGGTAGATGCCTTGAGTGCATTAATTCACCGCAACAGGGCGCATGAATTTGGCCGCAAGTTGTGCGAAAAATTAAAAGAGTTGTTGCCACGTCAGCAATTCCAGATTGCTATACAGGCTGCTATTGGTGCCAAAGTTGTAGCAAGGGAAAACATCAGTGCCATTCGCAAAGACGTTACTGCAAAATGTTATGGCGGTGATATTAGCCGTAAAAGAAAATTATTGGAAAAACAGAAAGAAGGTAAAAAGCGCATGAAGCAAATTGGTAATGTGGAAGTTCCACAGGAAGCTTTTTTGGCGGTGCTTAAATTGAACGACTAAACGGCATCCAAATTCCCGAAGAGAGACTTGGTGCAAAATTTGTCTATTATATTTTTCTTTTTTTAACCAGCGGATGTTTTTCAATTAAGCATCGTTGTGTCACTCACTTGTACCGCATACCTTTATTAAGCAAATCAAATTAACAGTTTGCACAGCTTATAAAATAAAATTTTAGACAATAATAGCCATGAGTAAATTTTCCTTAAATGCCGACATAAATTTAGAAGTTACTGCCCGTTTTATTTCCAAAGGCAGTGCCACCCCTTTAACCGGCGATGCTTACAAATTAAGGTTGTTTGATAAGGATGTTTTTGACGATGATTATATTGGGGAAAGCGGCCTTGATGGCGATGGGATGGGGAAAATAAAATTTAATTCTGCTGCCTTTAACGATTTAGCCAACCTCGAAACAACTCCCGATTTATACTTTGTGTTGGTTAAAAACGGAGTACAGGTTTTTAAAAGTAAAATAATGGAAGATGTTGACATTGCTGCTTTGCAGCAGTTTAAAATGGGAGAAGGCGAAGTGCTTGAATTGGGAACTTTTTTGGTAGAAGATTAGCACTTCTTACTGTTTTTGATAGGTAACAATCCCCATTTTGTGGATTTTTTGTTGCTGAAAAACTGGCTACAGCATCACGTTGTTTTACCTACCATAATTCACATTCAATTTTTTCGCTTTGTTTAAGGTTGATGTTGACATTTATTTATTACATTAAATAAACGTTGTATTATTTTCAATATATTGCTGCTAAAGAATAACCCTTTTATTTTACATAAACACGAACCATGCCTCCAAAAATTGACTTCACCGATTCGTTAGAAAAGATTCCCGTTAAAATATTTGCTGATCCGAGACAAGGGTCCGTATATGTAGCGCAGCAAATAGCCCTGCTAATCCAGGAAAAAGAAGCTGCGGGACAAAAATGTGTGATTGGTCTGGCAACTGGTTCTACACCAAAATCACTGTATGCAGAACTGGTAAAAATGCACCAGGAAGATGGATTAAGTTTTAAAAATGTAATCACCTTCAACCTCGATCAGTATTATCCGATGGAGAAAGATGCCCTGCAAAGCTATCACTACTTTATGCGGAAAAACCTTTTTGAACAAACCGATATAGACCCCAACAATTATCACCTGCCCGATGGTATGGTGGCCAAAGACGATGTAAAAGAGCATTGTCTTAATTACGAAAAACAAATAGCAGCAGCAGGAGGGTTAGATCTGCAGATTCTTGGAATAGGTACCAATGGCCACATTGGTTTTAACGAGCCGGGCAGCGGCATCTACACCAAAACAAGGTTAACAACACTTGATAACAGCACCCGTATTGCAAACGCATACGAGTTTGGCAATATGAGTGATGTGCCCCGCATGGCAATCACCATGGGCATTAGCACCATTTTAAAATCGAAGCGAATAATTTTAATGGCCTGGGGCCAGGGCAAAGCACCGGTTATACAACAATCTGTTGAGCTTGATGATACGGAAGATTTGCCGGCATCGTTGCTTCAAAACCACGATAACTGCACTTTTGTATTAGATGAAACAGCTGCCAGTGAACTCACAAGATTTAAATACCCATGGCTAACGGGTGAATGTGTGTGGACAGATATGATGATGAAAAAAGCGGTTGTATACCTGGCACTAAAATTACAAAAACCGGTACTCAGCCTTACCAACAACGATTACAATGATAATGGCCTAAGCGATTTGCTGGTAGAGAAAGGCGATGCATATGAAATAAATCTGCTGGTATTCTATTTACTGAGAGATACCATCACCGGATGGCCAGCAGGTAAGGTAACAGGCAAAAGGGATAACCATCCTGAACGGAGTGATCCATTCCCCAAAAAAGTCATCATCTTCTCCCCTCACCCCGATGATGATATTATCAGTATGGGTGGCACTTTTATGCGACTGCACGACCAGGGGCATGAAGTACATGTGGCCTACCAAACCAGCGGTAACATTGCAGTGACCGATGAATTTGTAACCCGTTTTATTGACTTTGCCGTTGGTTTCGAAAACATGTTTGACATTGATGATACCAGGAGCAGAAAAATACTGGATGATGCTACCAGCTTCTTAAAACATAAAAAAACCAGCGAAAAAGATACCGAAGAAATACGGGCCATCAAAGGATTGATAAGAAGATGTGAAGCCAAGGCCACCTGCAAGTATGTTGGTTTAACAGAGGACAGGGCTCATTTTGAAAACCTGCCGTTTTATGAAACAGGTACCATCGAAAAAAATCCAATGGGTGAAGCGGATGTAGAAAACACCATGGAGTTACTTAATAGATTAAAGCCACACCAGCTTTTTTGTGCAGGTGATTTTGCAGATCCGCATGGTACGCACAAAGTTTGTTTTGATGTTGTTATAGAAGCACTGCAGCGAATAAAGCAAAGTGGTGCTACCTGGGTAAATGATTGCTGGCTGTGGTTGTACAAGGGTGCCTGGCAGGAATGGGATATTACAGAAGTAGAAATGGCCGTACCCATGAGCCCGGACCAGGTAATGAAAAAGCGTCATGGCATTTTTATTCACCAATCACAAAAAGACAGTGTGCCTTTCCAGGGCAGCGATGACCGTGAATTTTGGCAACGTGCAGAAGAACGAAATGGCAATACAGCTAAATTATATGCTCAATTAGGCCTTACACAGTATGCTGCAATGGAGGCTTTTGTAAGGTGGCATTTTTAAACTGTATAAAAGAAATTTGCAACGCTAAAAGAATATTTTACAGAAGCTGCTATTTATTAAATGAAGTTATAAAACCGGTTACCTGCCGGCTAAATTCAGGCGCTTTATCAAACAAAAAAACAGGTTCAATTGGTAATACGTAGATCGGGTAGGTAGCTAGTTCCTGTTCAAACTTTTGTAACCGGACGCCGTCTTTTTCGGTAGTTATAATTATTTTTTTTTCGGACTTTATTTTTTCAAACTGCTTTTTTATATCCAGCAAATCATCACTATCAAATATGTGATGATCCGGATAGCGAAGCATGTCATAGCTATGCACCTGTGAAGTAAGAAAATCTTTTAGTGGCTTGGGATTTGCAATACCACAGATTAATAACACATCTGTGTAGTTGCTGAGTGTAATCAATTCTTTACTAAATAAGTGGTAGGTTCTGCCATATAAAATACTACTGAAATACGCCGATTGAGCCGGTTGTAAATTAAGCTCATCTACAATAGCATCCCGTTCATTTACGGATAAATCCGGGTTGCATTTTGTTACTATTACTATTTGAGCTCTTTTGGCACTGGATCGTACATCTCTTAAATCTCCTCCCGGCAAGATGAAATCACGGGTATACAAATCTTTGTATTCAGTAAGCAAAATATTAAGACCGGCTTTTACAGACCTATGTTGAAAGGCATCATCTAAAATGATTACCTGGGTGTTAGGCCTTTCCTGCAACAAATGCGGAATAGCTACCAATCTTTCCTCTCCCACTGCAACACTAACATCAGGGAACTTTTGATGAAACTGCATCGGCTCATCTCCTATTTCCAATGCAGTGGTATTTTTATTTGCAATACCAAATCCTTTGGTTTTTCTTTTGTACCCCCTGCTAATGGTAGCTACAACGTAATCTTCTTTTAATAAACGAATCAGGTATTCAACCATGGGCGTTTTTCCGGTACCGCCTACAGCAAGGTTTCCCACACAAATAACCGGAAAATTAAATGCAGCAGATTTTAAAATATTTTTATCAAAAAGCCAGTTTCGCAGCCACACCAGCATGCTGTAAATAACAGAAAAAGGAAGTAGCAGGTATCTAAAACTTTTTAGCAAACCAGGTAAATTGAAGTTTAAAAAATATAGATTTTATCGTGTGTAATGCAATAGTCTAGTGGCACATCATAAATATTTGTGTCATGAATAACATCTACCGGTTCAAAATAACTAAAGCCAATTTTTAGTACATCGTTGCGGCAACTTTTTAAAAACCGGTCGTAATAACCTTTCCCATAACCAACACGATAACCTTTTGTATCAAAGGCCAAAAGTGGCACAATTATCATGTCAATATCTTCAGGCGAAACTTCAATACCATCAACGGGTTGACTAAACATAAACGCAGTCTGTTCAAAGAGAGTAGCATCATTTACCAAGACGGGCAGCATGGTTGAAACGGCATCAACATCTATAATAAACGGATAAAATAATTGTTGTTCTGCATTTTTAAAATAGCAGTAATCTGTTATTTTCTGCGGATCAAATTCGTTCCACTGGGTAATGGGAGCATAAGTCATTATAAATGCTGGTATTTCAACAGGAAGCTTTTGAAACTGTATGAGCAACAAATCGTCGAGTTTAGCTAACTGTGCATTTGTTAGCTGTTGGCGTTTTTCTTTATAAATATGCCGGAGGTTACTTTTAATCATTTCGATAGCTTAAAAAATGCAGAAAATTATCCTTCACAATCTACTAGGCTATAAAGATAGAAAAGATTGTAGTGCCATAATTTCTTTCGGCTTTGTAATGCTCAAATTTTTTGTAATCATTTCGGGGGGTATGCTCCAACACCAACCAGCCTCCGGGTTTTAATAATTTTTTTTCCAGTATTTGTAGCGGTAAATCATCAATATTACCAAGGGCATAAGGAGGTCCTGCAAAAATAAAATCATATTGCTCCCGGCAGTTTTCTATAAATTTAAACACATCACTTTTGATCAGTTTAAAATTTTTCAACCCTAATTCTTTCGATGTCTTTTTAATAAAATCATACATATGATTGTCTTTTTCAACAATCGTAAGGTCTGCTGCACCACGGCTTGCCAATTCGTAACTAATGCAACCGGTACCTCCAAATAAATCGAGGGTTTTTAAGTGCTCTAACTCAAGATTGTTTTGCAATACATTAAAAAGGCCTTCTTTGGCAATATCTGTTGTAGGCCGTGTATGCGGCATTGAAGCCGGGGGACTTATTTTTCTGCCACCATGCGTTCCGCTGATTATACGCATGCGATCAATTCAAATAAATGACTAAAATAATGCATGGGATACTGATGGATTTCTTCAGGATAACTAAAATTCTCCGGCAGGGTTCCAAAACTGATTTTAAGAAAATAATTATGGAGTTCCTCGTACAGACTTGATTTTTGATCAATCATTCCATTCAACTGAAGTTCTACATCATCAGTAGCAATTTCAAAGCTTTCACAAAGTTGCAACAGAAAATAATTGATATCTTCCGGCACTTTAAAACTATAAGATTGTATGCATTGCAGTTTACCCTCTTTAATGAGCATAGCTGTAAACTGTCCAATGCCAAAAATGCAATACAAATGATGATTTTTAAAAGTTGATATGGCGGGTAATAATCCATATTGATGCATGCTACTGTCTGCAGAAAACAAGTAGGATAACACGCCATCAATTTGCTTTGGCACAGCATAAATTGTTTGGATATCTTGCTTATAATTAAAATCGCTGCGAATATAAGCGTCACTAACATCCCCACTGTGTAACTCCAATAGCTCCTTTATATTTGCAGGGTTTATAAAATTTTTCGGTACCAGCATGGCGGTTGGAAACGCATAAATAATATTGATTTTAGAAAATTTTTCCTGCAAAATCAAATTGTCGGCAACCGATTGTTTAATGCACAAAGCAGCTTTATCAAACCCGGTATCAGCAGGATAATGGTAACAAATTAATGCCATGCATTTATCATCTTCACCCAATACCACATAAGATATTCCCCATAAACTTATCTCAATAACCAGGCGGCTTTGATGTTGTAAATTATCCTTTGATTGTATTATAAAGCTTGGGTTCAATGGTTGTATTTAGGTAGGCAAAAAAAGATATTTTTGCAAACTTATGGAAAGTGGAGCATCAATAAAGGATTTAAAAATACAAGTAACCAATAAACAGATATTATCTATTGCGTTGCCCCTAACCTTTGCCATACTGGTTCCACAAATTAACATGCTTACTAACAGCATTTTTTTAGGACACCTTAGCATTGAAGCATTGGGAAACGCAGGTATAACAGGTGTTTTCTATTTAATTTTTGCCGTGGCCGGACATGGCTTAAACAGTGGCATACAATCGGTTTTCTCCAGACATGCCGGCAGCGATGATACCGGGGCTTTTAAAATTATTTTAGCACAGGGCATCCGAATCAGTATTCAATATGCCTGCATAGGAATATTGATTACCTGGTTGATAGCTCCCTATATTTTGCATGCTGTGGCCGACCCAACGGCATATCCGCAGGAAATATCTTTTTTAAAAATAAGAATTTTCGGACTGCCCTTTTTATACCTCTTTCAAATGGGAAATGCTTTTTTGGTGTCTTCACTCAACAGCCGTTATCTTATTTTCGGCTTTATTGCAGAAACAGTGGTAAATGTCGTTTTAGATTACCTGCTGATTTTTGGCCATGCTGGTTTTCCTGCTATGGGTTTTAATGGTGCCGCAGTTGCTTCTGTAATTGCTGAGTTCAGCGGATTTGTTGTTGTATTGTTTGTGTTACATAAAACGGGTTTAAAAAAACAATATGCGTTGTTGCAAAATTTTAAATTTCACCGATCAACTTCAAAAGAGATTATCCGTATTGCAACACCACTTATTTTTCAGTTTGTAATAAGCGTTACCACCTGGCTTACTTTCTTTTTTCTAATTGAAGCAAGGCACGATGAAACAGCCAAGGCCATCAGCAATACCATGCGAAATATTTTTGGATTTATCGGGGTTTTTGTTTGGGCTTTTTCTGCTACCTGCAACAATATGGTCAGTAATTTAATGGGTCAAAAAAAGCAATACAAAGTGATAGAGGCTATCAATAAAATTATGATCTGGAGCATTGGCGCCTGTTTGTTTATGTGTGCTGCCATTAACATTTTTCCTGTTCCATTTTTCGCACTCTTTGGGCAGGATGAAAGTTTTATAGCACAAGGCATCCCGGTATTAAGAATGGTATCTGCTGGTTTAATGATTATGAGTATTGCCAATATCTGGCTCAATGGCGTTACGGGTACCGGTAAAACAACCATCAACCTGGCTATTGAAATAATTGCCATTGCTATTTACCTTGTTTATACCTGGATATTTATGAAGGTTAATTACATATCGTTGTCGATGGCATGGAGTAACGAGTTGATTTACTGGACTTGTATTTTCCTTATGTCTTTTGGATATATTAAAAGCGGCAGTTGGAAAACAAATGGTACGCCTGCAGAGAAAACATAAAAAAACGGTTAGCAGAATTTTAATTTAACTGCTAACCGAATAATTATTTATAAAAAAGACACCTATTTCTTTCTAAAGAAAATTCTGATGGGTACGCCCGTAAGTTTAAAGTTCTGTCGTAGTTGATTTTCAAGATAATTCTTATACGGTGCTTTAATTTCGTCGGGGTAATTACAGAAAAACGCAAACGATGGCACTACCACTGGTAATTGGGTTACGTATTTAATTTTAACCTGGTTGCCCCTTACCACCGGCGCATGATAAGCCTCAACTGCCTTCAGCATAATATCATTTAGTTTTGATGTTGCAATGCGCTGGCTGCGGCTTTCATACACTTCCAGCGCCAGTTCGATTGCTTTATGAATTCTCACTTTTTCGGTAGCAGAAATAAACAGAACAGGCACATCTGTAAATGGCGCAAGTTTCTTTTTTAAAGCTGCTTCATAATCTCTTGCAGTATTGGTTTCTTTGGGCATCACATCCCATTTATTTACCAGTACAACAACACCCTTGCCCTTTTTTACTGCCATAGCAAATATGCTGAGATCCTGCGCTGTAATTCCTTTTTCAGCATCCAGTACCAACATACACACATCTGCTTCGTCCATAGCACGAATGGCCCTGATTACAGAGTAAAATTCAAGGTCTTCATTTACCTTGGTTTTGCGCCTGATACCTGCTGTATCAATCAACACAAATTCTTTATTAAACAATTTGTAATTGGTGTGGATAGTGTCCCTGGTGGTACCTGCTATGTTGCTAACAATGGTACGCTCCTGCCCTATCAGGGCATTTAATAAAGATGATTTACCCACATTTGGTTGCCCTATGATGGAAAATTTGGGCAATGGAACTTCCTCCGGTACGCTATCATCGTCTTTCATTAAAGCTGTGATATCATCCAGTAAATCGCCGGTACCAGTGCCACTAATGGAAGAAAGAAAATGTATTTTATCAAATCCAAGACTGTAAAATTCAGATGCTTCCAGCAACCTGTCGTGGTTATCTACTTTATTAACCACGAGAAAAACCGGCTTATTGGTTTTCCGAAGCATTTGTGTCATTGCTTCATCCAAATCGGTAATGCCGGTAGCAACATCTACCATAAAAACGATTACATCGGTTTCTTCCAACGCAATCAATACCTGCTTGCGAATTTCTTTTTCAAATACATCTTCACTTTTTGGAACAAATCCTCCCGTGTCAATTACGTTAAATGATTTGCCGTTCCATTCTGCTACGCCGTATTGCCTGTCTCTTGTTACGCCGCTGATATCATCTACAATCGCTTTGCGCTGCTCCAGCATGCGGTTAAAAAATGTACTCTTGCCAACATTTGGCCTGCCTACAACGGCTACTGTAAAACTCATAAATATTCCTCCTCTGCCCTTAAAAGCGAACTGTATAAGTCCGTTTCCTTTAAAGACCTTTTTATTTTTATTGCTTCAGGATGTAATATCCTAAAGTACCCTGGTTATTCGTTATTGCGTGATACCGCTGTTGATACTGATTTGTACTAAGAACTATTTGACCTACACTTAAAAACCATTAATATGCAGGAAACAATGACTTTTAGCAGGCCTATCTTACCAACCAATTTTTAATACCCATATTCTTTTAATTGTAGATCATTGTCCCGCCACTTTGGACGCACTTTAACGAACAACTCCAAAAAAACTTTACTTCCTAAAAACTCCTCGATATCTTTTCTTGCCAACGTACCCAATTGCTTAATCATTTTTCCACCCTCACCCAGTATAATTCCTTTTTGGGTTTCCCTGTGTACTATTACGTCCGCAACTATTTTAATCAGGGTACTTTTTTCTTTAAACTCCTGCACCAGCACGGTTGCATGGTAAGGAATTTCTTCCTCGTACAAGGTGAATATTTTTTCCCGGATTATTTCACTCACGAAAAATTTGGTAGGTAAATCACTTATATCGTCCCCTTCAAAAAAGGGAACACCTTCGGGCAAATACGTTAATATACTTTGAAGCAATTCATCGATACCTTTTTTCTTTAAGGCAGAGATACTTACTATTTCTTTGCAATAACGCTGATCCTTATAAAATGCTTTAAGCGTTTCAAGGGCTTCATCACTTACCTTATCAATTTTGTTTAAAACCACAATAGCCGGGGCTTTTAAGCGTAGCGCTGAAAATATGGCGCTGCTTTCCGCCTGATCTTCCCTGGCATCTGTAATCAACAATGCTACATCCGCATCTTCCAGGCTGCCTTTAACAGCCTGCATCATTTTCTCGTGCAATTTGTATTTGGGTTCGATTATGCCCGGAGTGTCAGAAAAAATTATCTGGTATTCTTTTTCAGTTAGAATTGCTTTAATACGATGCCGGGTAGTTTGCACTTTATGGGAAACAATCGCCATTTTTTCCTTCATCAATGCATTCAGCAAAGTACTTTTTCCTGCATTTGGCTTACCAAATATGTTTACAAAACCTGATTTCACTTTCTAATTTTGGCAATAATAAACCAAAAGCACGACTTGAAGGCTGCTTTATGATATTGTTTTGGCTATTCGCCTAATAGGCTTTAAAATGCCGACCAATCAAATCTGAATAAAAAAACCAGCAATAAAATCAGTCATTCAGCCATTCGGTATGATATTTTTTGCCAGTGCTGTCGTCTTTGCGCAGGTAGGTATGGGCGCCAAAAAAATCCCGTTGCGCCTGGATAATATTGGCACTTGACTGCTCCTGGGTGTAGGCATGGAGATAATGCACGGCACTTGCCATGCAAGGAACAGCCACTCTGTTGGTGGTTGCAAGTGCTACCATCTTGGTGAAGCTGGAATAGTGGTAATTTACTTCGTTGATAATAGAACTGTGCTGCAAAACCTTATTATTTTCTATAAGCAGATTTTGTAAATTAACCATCAATTCGGAACGGATGATGCACCCATTGGTCCATATTCTGGCCAGTTCCGGCAAATTAATACTCCAGTTATATTTTTCGGATGCAGCTTCAATTAAATGAAACCCCTGGTGATGATTAATAATCCTCGCCACCCGGTAGGCATTAAATAATTCGTTGGTGTTTATAAATGCTGCATCCTGCTTAAGGGGGTACAACGCAGCTGCAGTTGTACGTTCACCTAAAAGCTCAGATTGATACCTGGCAAATAAAGCAGCCGTTAAAGTTGGCACCGGCACACCCAACTCACATGCGGCAACCGTTGTCCAGCCCCCGGTTCCTTTGTTTCCAGCTTTATCAAGTATTTTATCAATCAGCCATTCATCTCCTTCTTTTTTCTGCAACACGTCTACTGTGATTTCCAGCAAATAGCTGTTTAAATTGGTAGCTAACTGGGATTTAAACAAACCGGCAATCTCATCCGGACTGTATTTACAGATAAATCTTAATATAGAATAGACTTCCGCCAGCAACTGCATTTCTGCATATTCAATACCATTATGTACCATTTTTACAAAATGGCCGGCACCCCCAATGCCAATAAAAGCACAGCAGGGATATTGTTGAATATCTTTTGCTGCAATACTTTCCAAATATTCCTCTACCAGGTTGTAACCATCAACTGATCCGCCTGCCATGATGGATGGCCCTTTTAATGCGCCTTCTTCCCCACCGGACACACCAATTCCCATATAGAAAATACCAGCTTGTTCCAGCTGTTTGCAGCGACGTTCCGTATCCTTGTAAAATGAATTACCACCATCCATCAGCACGTCACCGGCAGACAGATGAGGTAGCAGCGAAGCAATCATATCATCAACAGCGTCGCCCGCCGGTACCATCATGAATATTTTTCGTGGCAACGCTACCGATGCTACAAAAGGAGCTATTTCCTGGAAGCCGGAAGCGTTTGCCAGTACTTCATGCTCAGCAATAAAACCGGTTGCTACGTTTTCTTCCGTAACGGGTACAAACCGATTGTAAAGCGACAGGCGAAAGCCTTTACCAGCAAGGTTCCGGCAAAGGCTTTTACCCATTACACCGAGTCCGATTAATCCAAATTCCTGCATGTGGTATTTATATTTTTGATATGATAAAATCAACAATTGATGTTGGCTGTAGGGTGATAGCGACTTCAATGCAACCAACCGGCATTTCAAGAATATCAAACTGAGATTGAAGTAAATCAGTTGGCATAAAATGACCTGTCCTTTTTTCAAGCCTGCGCCTGATTGTATTAAAATCTCCTTTTAAAAAAAACCAGCAGCATTGATTTTCCAGCTGCCTACCCAGTATTTTTCTATACGCCTCTTTTAAAGCTGAACAGGCAATTATAATGCTGTGATTTTTTATTTGATCTAAAACAAATGTATGAATATTGTTTAGCCAGGGCAACCTGTCCCCATCGGATAATTGTTGCCCGGCTTTCATTTTGTTGATATTTTCCGACGGATGAAAGCTGTCTGCATCATAAAACGCATAGCCTGTTTTTGCTGAAAGCAAGTTGCCAATGGTGGTTTTGCCAGTACCACTCACACCCATAATGTATATAACACGTTTGGTCAATTTATTAATTAATTTTTTAGATAAATATAGCAACAATAAAATCTGAATTTTATTTCGGCTGCAAATTTGTTGGCAGAACCTTTTGTTTGCATTTTATTGAAATAATAATGCGATAAAACTTACAAAAAAAAGGGGGCGAAAACCGCCCCCATAATCTTGAATAAATAATCTCTATTGTTTATTAAACTTTTGGATAATCACTTCATCTTTTAGTTGAAGTTTAAATAGGTAAGTTCCTGCTGCGATGGAGTTTAATTCCAAAGGAACAATTGTATTGCCATCCAATATCCTAACAGCTTTACTGTATACAGCTTTTCCACTTACATCTGTTATAATAAGCTGACCTTCACTTACTTTATCAGCGTTAATTGAAATAGTTAGTTTATCACGAACCGGGTTCGGAAAAATAGTGATGCCAGTTGTACCATCATTCTTTAATCGTTGGATATCGCTCAATCTAAACTGGTTATCCTTGTCTATAATGCGCAGACGGTAGTAATTATTTCCTTTAAACGGTTTGCTATCCGTTAAAGAATATCGACGAACAACGGTACTGTTTCCTGCTGCGGCTACTTCACCTATGGAGGTATAAATACGGCCATCTTTGCTGCGTTCTACAACAAACCGACTGCTGTTATTTTCAAACTGTGTACTCCAACTTAATAAGCTTACCTTATTTAATCTTTGGGCCGAAAATGTAGCCAGGGTAACAGGTAAAATTACTCCTTTCAGCGAATTACCGGCAGAGGCAACTACTGCGAAATCCCCCTTATCAGTAACACCAGATCCATAACTAAATACCCTCATAAAATAACGGGTATCAGGAGTGAGATTGGCAAGATCAACCACTTCGGGTTTGTTGGTATCGGTTGCATCGGCACAATCTGTAAGTGTGGCAATAGTACTGCAATTGGTGGCTGCGTAAATAAGCGCCACAACATCCGTAATACCGTTTGCTGCTGAAGGAGTAATGGTGATGGTACCAACCGGAACCGGAGTTGCATCGGTAGTAAATTCAAACCAAACATCATCATCCGAAGCACCGGAAAATCCGTTGCAGGGATCGGGGAAAGCAGATAAAGTTGCATTTAATGTAGTTCCGCTAACTGGGTTTCCGGAGGTATTAGCATTTGCGATGGTTATAGCTCCGGAGCACGCATTATTTACTGGTGTGCCTGGTTCAGCACCGGTTGTAAATGTATTAGAACTGCAAACAGCAGGACTTTTTACTGCACCAATGGACGGCAATATATACCATGAATAGTTTTTGTCGGGTAAAATTCCTCCAATAGGTGTAGATGTACCAGCTATTGATCCAATACCAATTTCGGCACCTGCTGTATAACCTAAAAACAGATTATAATTTGTTGCGCCGGGGATTGCATTCCATGCAAATACAACATCTTGTGGTACTGCTGTTGCACCCGGTAATGGAGTGGTTACTGTTGCGCAGGGCAAAGCAGCAAAAGCCTTGCTAACCCATTCTGAAAAACCTCCTGCTCCGCAGTCGGTTCTAACAAATATATAATTAACAACATTGGGCGAAATACCAGTAATATTTAATGAAGTGCCAGCTATTGCCGTTCCGGAGGCAGGCGCTATTCCATTTGTATTGAGTGCCCATTCGTAACCAGCCGGCGTGCCGATAGATGGAGCAGTCCAGCTTACAGAGGCCGTACCAGCAGCATTATTATATGCAGATATTGCGGCCAATAACGGTACGCCGCAAGACGGTGCGGATTTAACACTAATATCATCAATAAATAAATTATTTCCGAAACGGCTAACGGCACTAAATATAAAATAATTAGTGGCTGTATTAAACCCTGCTGGAATATTGAAACTATATTCGTACCATCCATCTGGTCCTGCCTCTACTGGAGGCAATGACCTTTTTCGTAATATTTTTCCTAAATAGGTAGCACCAATACTTGATTGGGTTGTGTTGATGTAAACGCTCACGCTGTCCTGCGCAACATAAACATTGTCACGAAACATCCAAAAACTAATAACATGAGGGCCACCGGTGGAAAGATCTGCGGACCCACTAAAAAGACGGGCGCCATTGCCTGCAGTAAAATCATACGATCTAAAAGAAGCCATACCAGCCCCGCTGTGGGGATCTACTTTATAGGTAGTGTTTGCATCTAAATCGCCACCTAAAGAGCCAGCTAGCGCACGCTCCCATACTGCCGCCGCGTTGGCGCCAGTCGTGTGTGTATTTAACCATGCGGTTGGAGGAAACGTTGCGCCATCAAAACTCTCTGTTAACTGTGCATTGGATACAAAAAATACGGTAAGAGCGAGTAATAAAGTAAGTAATTTTTTCTTCATCTAATTGTTATTATGGTAAAAAATATCCGCTGAATTTTCTAATACGCCGATGTTGTGGATTGAAGACTAGCACATAAACTAATTAGAAAACATATTCGGATAATGAATTTTCATGATAAATTTATTCCTTTTATCCTTACAAAAACAAAAAAAGTAAATCCTGATGATTAACGCGGCTGTATCGGTAGACATTTTAACATATTCAGCTAAAATTATTTGTTACTAACACTTGGCAATTAGTGAAATAACGAAGGCTGCCGGCTACCTTAGATATTTACTTTATCCCTTTACAATTTTATTGTAGCTGGTAGCAATCCCTTTTATTAAAGATGAGCTAAAGCCCTGGTGTTCCATCTCATTCAACCCCGCAATGGTGCAACCTTTTGGAGTGGTTACTTTATCAATTTCCTGCTCAGGATGGGTGCCCTTCTGCAATAAAAGCTCTGCAGCTCCATTTACCGTTTGTGCGGCTATCAATGTTGCTGTTGCTGCATCAAATCCAATTTCTATTCCACCTTGTATGTTTGCCCGGATATAGCGCATGGCATAAGCAGTGCCACATGCGCCCAATACTGTGGCGGCATCCATCAGTTTTTCATCTATTATTGCAACTCTTCCCAAAGTTTCAAACAACCCTTTTACAAAAGTAATCTGCTCAGCACTTGCATTGCTAAAACTTAAACACGTCATGCTTTCTTGTATGGCAATGGCCGTATTGGGCATGGCCCTGCAAACAGGAATTTTCTTTTTGATAATCTCAGCAATATCGTTTATTAAAACACCTGTTACTACCGATGCCAAA
Organism: Chitinophagaceae bacterium; assembly: GCA_025360525.1. Taxonomy (GTDB): domain Bacteria; phylum Bacteroidota; class Bacteroidia; order Chitinophagales; family Chitinophagaceae; genus Ferruginibacter. Next base: position 21,631 of record JANYCA010000058.1, read on the forward strand.
ATATGCCTGGCTGTTAAGTCCTTTTTTACACTGTTCAACACCTCACTAACCTGGAATGGTTTAATGGCCATAATCACCAGTTCGCTGCTTCGGATAGCTGCATTATTATCGGATGTTACCATTACTCCCTCTTTCACCAAATGGTCAAGGGTTGTAATATTTCTTTTAGTAATGGTGATATCGGATGGTTTGCAGAATTTGCTTTTTATCAATCCTTCTGCGATGGCTGTGCCCAGGTTACCTCCGCCAATGATGGCAATTTTTTTACTCATGACTAACTAATTTTAATATCAGCAAATGTAGAGCGATTCAACAAATATTGGTTTAATTAAAAAACGGGTGATTACACCCGTTTTTTAATAGTATGCTGATCATTTAAAATCGAAGATTTACGCCCAGCATCCAGTTGAACCTTGCCATTGGAAAATAATAATTTTCTGTTACAAGCCCTCCTGAAATATAACTATAAGTGTAGCCATTGGGTTCGTACTTTTTGTTTAATACATTGTTGAGTTGTAAAATAATATTAAACGCTTTTGAGAAATTATTTTTTACAGCATAACTCAACCGGACGTCCTGCACGAAATAGCCATTTAATTTTCTTGAGTTTTGTGCAGTATTATCAAGGTATTGGCTGCTTACATACTTGCTAAGTAAGCTAATCTCACTATTTTTAAATGGAATAATATCTATTGTACTACCTGCCACAACTGCTGGCGAAAAACTGATGGTAGTTTTCTTATAATGATTTATTACCTGCCCGCCATTATCGTAATCATCGATATACTCTGCATAATTTTTTACTTTATTCTCGCTAAAAGCTACGTTAGCACTGATGTTGATGTACTTTGAAACAATAGCTTTCCCCTGCAGCTCAAGCCCAAGCCGGTAGCTATTTGGAATATTGGTACGGGTATATGCACCTACATCATTTATTTTTCCGGTTAATACCAATTGGTTTTTGTACAACATATAATACAGGTTGGCCCCATAAGAAAACTTACTGTATTTTTTTTCCAGCCCCAGTTCAAAATCATTTAATTTTTCTGCCGAAGGCTGTTGGGTAATGCCAGCTTCAAAATCATCCCGATTAGGTTCTTTGTTTGCAATTGCATAGGAAAAGTAAGCCTGCCAGTTTTTATTGTTGTAGGTAATACCCATTTTAGGATTTAAAAATGTGTAACTATTATTTACTTTCATTAAAGGATTGTTTTGAAAACCATTAATGGTATAGTTTACATTTCTTACCTGAATATCTGCATAGGTTTGCAAATTGGAGCCCCACTGTTGCGTCCATTTAGCGAAAAGAGAAAGATCTTTTTTATTAGCTGTTAAATTATACCATTTGTAATTAACAGGAACTGCTGGCTGAATTTGTGCCCAAATAATTTCACCAAAATGCTTTCCATCATAACCATTCCATCCGCCACCCATCGTAAGCTGCGTATTATTCTTTTGATGTTGAAGGGAGAAAACGGTACCATAAAAATTATTATCAAGCCACAGCCGCCTAATTAAATCAGTTTTAGTAACCATATTGGCACCATCATCATAATTGGGTAATCCATATCCGGATAAATTCTGTGTTGCTTTATATTGTTCATAATAACCTGCCCCTTTCGAGAAAAACAAGGTAATGTTGGATTTCCAAAAGGCATTAAACTGGTGATTGAAAAATAGCTGGTAATGGGTTTGCAGATAATTGTCTGTTTCGTTCTTGTATGGTCTTCCCGGTTGCTCCTGACCACTCACGTTAAAGGTTCGGTTGCTTTTTAAATCGCTTTCACTTACGCCGTTCCATGCCTGGTAGGTTTTTTCTTTACCTGAAAAAACATTTAACCTCAGCGAATTTTTCTCATCAATATAAGCTGTACTAAAATAATAGGATCTTAGTTTGGTGGCAGCCCTGTCAATATAACCATCGCTTGTAATATTGCTTAACCTTCCGTCAATGGTGAAATGTTTACCCAGTATTCCACTGCTAACTTTCAGCGTATTTTTAAAAGTATTAAAAGATCCAACGCTGTTGTTGAGTTCCAACATAAAATCCTTATTTACCTCATTGGTAGATAAATTAATACTGGCTCCAAATGCACCTGCTCCATTGCTGCTGCTACCCACGCCACGCTGCACCTGTATGCTGTTAACAGAAGACGAAAAATCCGGCAGATCAACAAAGTAAGTACCCTGACTTTCTGCATCATTGTAGGGAATGCCATTAAGCGTAACATTGATTCGGCTTGCATCCGTTCCACGGATACGAATACCTGTGTAACCAACTCCATTGCCAGCATCGGAGTTTATGACTACAGATGGTGTTTGATTTAGTAGAAAAGGCAGATCCTGGCCAAGATTATTTTTTTCTATTTCATTTTTTGTAACGTTTGTTTTTGCAAACGGCGCTTTTTCAGCAGCCCGAACTGCAGTAATTTCTACCGGTTGCAGGAAAGTTGTGTCGTTGAAATGTTGATTTTTTTGTTGAGCATAGGACTGTGATATCATACTTAAGACCAACAAACATGTTGCAGAAATTTTCATCGTATTTAAATTTTTTCTGAACACGGGAGAGATTGGGATAACGTAAAACTTAGACGGACTTGCTACAAGACGTTGACAATCTTGTTTCCCTTGTGGGAAAGGGAATATTTTCACGTTAGCTGCAGCTAAAGTTATTCTCCCTTCGCAGGCATTATCCTGTGCAGGTTATCGGGTTTGATCTCAGCCTTTTGCCAATTGGCAAAAAGCACCCCGGAATTCAAATTGTTAAAAGAACTATTTGAATACGAAGTTATAGGTTAAATAATTTAATTTCCAAACTTTGTAACAAACCAACATCGTAATCCGTATAATCAGTAAACAAAAAATCATGAAAAAAATATTCGTTTCGCTATTTATGCTTTTAACTGTGCACCTGTTTGCACAAGACGTTGTTGTCGCTGACGCCAACGCAGTAAAACGGCCTTTATCGGCTGGATTCAATGCTATTAAAGTTTCCAATGGTATTGATTTGATGCTAACGCAAGGTTCAGAAGAATCACTTGCGGTAAGTGCATCTGAGCCAAAGTACCTGGAGAAATTAAAATCTGAAATTGTAGATGGAACCCTGAAAATTTATTATGACAATGCCGGTATGATCTGGAATAGTAATGAAAAAAGAAAACTTAAGGCATATGTTTCTTTTAAAACACTGGAAAAACTGCAAGCCTCTTCAGGTGCCAGTGTTAAGTCAAGTAAAATTTTACATGTTGCAAAATTAGAATTGAAACTTAGTAGTGGTGCCTTACTAACATCGGAAGTAAACATTACCCAGCTAACAGCAATTCAGGAAAGTGGTGCTGAAATAAATATTAATGGAAAAGCAAATGAGTTAACTGTTGAGGCCAGCAGCGGTGCAATTTTTAAAGGTTATGAATTAGTCAGTGATTATTGTAAGGCCAAAGCCAGTAGCGGTGGGTCGGTGAGAGTTTATGTAGAAAAAGAATTAGATGCAAAAGCCTCCAGCGGCGGCGGCATACATTACAAAGGAAACGGCGTAATTAAAGAAGTAAACATTAGCAGCGGAGGAAGTGTGAAGAAAGGCTAAGTTTGATTAAACTATTGTGTCAATTTCTACGATTAAAGGGTTGCGTCATAAAAAGGTCCAAGTCTTCATTTAAGCAAATCAATAATTATGTTATGTACTTCCAATTTTTAAAATATCTAAATATGAAAAAAGTATTTTTTATCATTATGGCATTACTGACCTATTCAGTATCCAATGCACAAAAAACGATTGTAAATGATGCCAATGCAGAGGTAAGAACGTTAAATGAAAGTTTTCATTCAATAAAAATATCCGGAGGTATCGACCTGTATCTTTCACAATATGAAACGGAATCTATTGCAGTGAGTGCTTCGGCAGATAAATATAAAAATGATATTAAAACTGTGGTAGAGAATGGTGTGCTTAGAATTTATTTTGATGGTAACAATTGGGGTGGAGGCGGAAATAGAAATTTGAAAGTGTACGTTTCTTTTAAAAACCTTGATCATATTCAGGCAAGTGGAGCCTGCGATGTACAAGTGGCGGGTAACATAACCGTTCCTGATCTATCCTTCTCTATGAGTGGTTCCAGCGATTTTAAAGGAGCGGTTTCTGTAAACAAACTTTCATTGGATTTAAGTGGTGCTTCAGATGCGAAAATTTCCGGAACAGCAGCTACAGTTAACATAGTATCCAGTGGTGCAAGTGATGTAAAAGGATATGAATTAATTACTGAGAACTGCACAGTAAGAGCATCGGGAGCCTCTGATGTAAACATTACTGTAAATAAGGAAATGACGGTGACCGCCAGCGGAGCCAGTGATATTTTTTACAAGGGCAACTGCGTAATAAAAGAAATCCACAGCAGCGGTGCCAGCACAGTTGCAAAAAAAGGATAACCATGAATGAGTGGGTTGGTATCTAATTTATAATTTAGTAAGGATGTCTTATTAAGTTCATTCTTTAATCTATGTTTAGAAGATGTGGAGGTTGAGATTAAGACCAGGAAAACGAACCATTAATAGCCGGTATCAACCCATTTTTAATTACCGAAAGCCCATATTAAAAAGTCTGGCAAAACTCTACTCCACGACGTATAATCATGCTGACCATTTGCAGATTCCACGTAAACAATATCACCTGCAGGACAAACATTTTTGTTGCCAATAACTTGCAAAAGATCTTTGGTATCATCCACCACATCAATAATTCCATCTTTATCCCGATCGCTTTTTTCTTCCTGCAAACCTGCATACATCCAATATTTTAAATGAGGTCGTTTACGTGATTGCTGAACACTGCTCAGCAAAATACGATTAACAGCATCACTGTAAGTAACATTTGCCTGGTCTTTATCTCGCCACCAAAATGAACCCGAGAAAACCCCTACCCGATCTATCTTATCACTATTATTCCATGCAATATCCATAGCAGATAACCCTCCGAGTGAAGCGCCAGCAATTGCAACACTTTTAAAAGAACGTACGCCGGCATTTTTTTTAATGTAGGGGTACAATTCATTATCAATAAAAGCTGTATACTTATCTGCTTTTTTACCCCTGTTTTCAAAATCTGGTTTGCCTGCAACACCATACCATTCTTCCCGCTTTCCGGCATGCACTGCTACTACCAATAATGGGGCTATTAGCTTTTTCCTGTACAGGCTATCCACTATTACTTTAATCCGAAATTTATCTGCATCCTGTCCATCATTCAGAATCAATAAATTCATTTCATTTTTCGTTTCAGGGATGGGTGTACTTATAATTGTGAGCTTTACATGCTCCTGCAGGTGCCTGCTGTAGATTTCATCCTCTTGTTGTTTAATTTTTTTTGAACAACCAGTGCCGAGTATAAGCAATGTCAGCAAGGCTATCCAGTTTTTTTGGTAAATGAGCATATTGAATAATTGAGAAACAAATGTATATTATTTGGTGGTAAAACGTCATTCCCTTAGTTTTGCAACGCGAAGTAGAGCAGCGGTAGCTCGTCGGGCTCATAACCCGAAGGTCCTAGGTTCGATCCCTAGCTTCGCAACTACTTTAGAGGTTCATTTTGAACCTCTTTTTTTATTTTAAAAAAACCGTTCACCGTAGTCATTGGTATTATAAAAAGTAATTTTCAAAGTCAAAAAAAGGGAACAATCATAATGACTGTTCCCTTTTTATATTGTTTAAATTGATAGAACTATTTTAATGTTCTCATGTAGTTTACAAGTGACCATAAATCATCAGCTTCAGGTATCTTTTTTTTAAATGATGGCATATCTTTACGTCCTTCGTAAGTTTTATAAAATAATGCCCCATCAGTCTGTGCTGCAAGATCTTTTGTAAAATCACCGCATTCTGTATCTAACGTAGCCGCTTTAGTACCGTCACCTTTACCTTTTGCGCCATGACATGATTTACAATGTTGGGCGTACAGGGTTTTTCCCACAGCAACAGATGCCGCATCCCCTTTTATCGGATTGGTTTTATTTTTTGCTGCATCTGGAACAGGCCATGGTTTTTGATCGCTGGATTGAACATTAAATGCAAATAATGCTACTACAAAAAAACCTGCAATTAGCATAGTTAGATTCTTTTTCATTGTTTTCTGTTTTAAAGTTGATTTTTAATATTATAAGATAGATTTTATAGGTAGATCTTTAGGTTGCTCCTTTCTTAATCGGAAAAGTTCAAATATAATTACGATATAATGCCCCCACACAACAGTAATTAGTACTATAAAAGTAATCAACATCCATAGCGGTGGTTGCGTACTCCACAAAGAGCGGGGAAATTTTTGTTGCACAACTGATACTGGAATTCCCCATTGCTGAACAACAGAAGTTTCAAGATTACCATACAATTCATTTTCATCTAACCTGGCTTGCAAGGTGATTTTTCCTTTGTCATCCCCAGGTAGATTTAAGGGAATTTCAATGGTAGCTTCACCATTAATATCTGTGGTGCCTTCCCCAACTTTTAATGAAGTGAACAATCTTTTTACAAATAAGCCCAATGCTGCTTCTGGTACTGCAATTAAAGTGCCTGTTCCTACATCAACCAGTTTTGCCTGAACACTTAATAAAGAGTCGGCTTTAATGGGTGTAAGTATTATCATGGCCCTTTTTATGGTTAACTCCTCCTCGGCAGTTTCCATCGCTTTATTACCTGCGAATGTTACCTTATAATGAAGTTTCCCTTCTTTATCAGGAACCACGGCATTGGCTTTTACATTGAAAACCGCTTTACCTTCTCTGTCGGTAATTACCAAGCCCATTACTTTATCGGCAGTATCTGTTACTTGTAAAAAAGTAAGCTTCAAAAACGGAAGTTTAATAAAGGCACCTTTTACTTTGCTCGTTAATTTTGTTTTTAAATCAATGGTACTATCGCCTTTTTGCACACTGATAAATTGAATGGCAGGTGTAATTAAAGGTGATTCATTCTTTACTGCTGCCACGGGAGATTTTGAACTGTCAGTTTGTGCAAATAATGCTGAACTAAAACCGAAAACTACAAGTGTAACAACAGTAGCTACTAACTGGTGAAAAAAAGTTTTGAATGATTTTATAATTGAAATATGATTCATAAAACTGTTTTTAAGCAATTGCTATTCCCTTGTTTGTTTCAATTTCTATTTCACTTGCTGCAATCACCTTTTTTTCCTTATCGCCAAATTCTGAAATTGGAATGATCGTTATAAATTTAGACAGTAACGTAAAGAATAAAAAGAAGGATGCAATGCCGGCAAATGTCAATGCCCATTCTACCCAGGTGGCAGAATATTTAACATATTCCATCCTGGTATCCTGCATCGGGAGTAGTGGAGATTCGAGCGTTGGTACAATTATCAGGTATCTTTTTATCCAAAGCGCAATTACCATAAAAAAAGATGCAATGGTTATCATATTGGGGGTTCTTGTTTTTGGTATAGCAACTACCAGGATGGGCAGAAGAATTCCAAAAAGATTTGCATACAAAAACCACCAGCCATATTCTGCCGGATTGAATAACTTTTCAATGACTTCGCTATCCCATTTTGCAGATGAAAACCATTCTGTAAGATATTCGGAAAAAGTAAAATAACCGTATCCTGCACCAAGCACCATCATTATGTAACCAAGATAGATAAAGTGCTTGTCGGTGAGATAATTTTTTAAATTATACATTTTGCGATAAACCCACATCGCCATGATTAAAACACCCGTACCTGAATATATAGCTGCCAAAACAAAATAAGGACCAAAAATGGTACTGTGCCAGCCGGGTCTTAAAGTCATACCGAAAATCCATGACAATACCGAGTGAACAATAATTGCCAATGGCACAATCATAATTGCCATCAGGTTGGTAGATATTTTAATGTGCCTGTTTTGACTTGGAGTACCCTTATAACCGATGGCCAAAGTTTTATATAATTTTTGCTTCCATTTAGGCACATTCAATTTTGCATCCCTGTAAATGGCAAAGTCTTTTATCAATGCCAGGTAAAGAAAAATTACGCTTCCAGTAAAGTAAGTGCCAATGGCAAATACATCCCATGTAATAGGTGATTGCAGCCTTGGATAAAGGAAGAGATGGTGAAGCCTGTCTAGACGGCCCACGCAAAGTAAAATGTATATCGGACCAATAATAGTTGAGATTACCGTGATCATTTCTGCTATACGAATAATTGGTTTTCGCCACTCAACTTTTAAAATGTGAAGGATGCCAGATATTATTGCACCGGCATAACTAATACCAATAAAGAAGATAAAGTTGGCAATATAAAGTCCCCAAACTACATTGTCTCTCATGCCCGTTACTATGTGGCCATCTGCTATTTGCAAATACAATGCATAACCACCAACAAAAATCCAAATAAGAAAAAACGCAGTCCATGCCCAAGTTTTTTTACCATAGGTTTCTATTACCGGCCGTTGTTTATCAAAAGCCTCTTGTTGATATTGATTGAGTTCCATAATTTAAGGTCTTTGTTTTTTGTAAGTACTCAAATCTGTTATTTTGTTATTCCACCGCTAGCTTCCATTACATCTTTAAACCTCGCCTTTAAAGTATCAGATAAATTTTCATATCCTCTTTCAACAGGAAACTGCCTGTCTTTTGGTGGCAAGTAATACACCCTTGGCTTTGTTCCAAGTTCTTCCATATAACGGTACGCTGCACGTTCTTTTATTAACTGAGAAAAGGCGATTGTTTCATCACCATTGGTAACCGAATCTTCATTTTCATCACCAAAATAAAATACACCATTCGGACAAGCTTCAACACATGGAGGAAGGAGGCCTTCACGGGCTCTGTCTGGACAGAAATCGCATTTTTCAACTGTTCCTACTCTGGCGGGAATATTTGTTTCAGGATTAGCGGCGAGCCCTTTTAAATCAAAAGGCATTTCTGGTTCGTCCCAGTTGAAAACCCTGGTGGAATAAGGACATGCAGCCATGCAAAATTTACAACCAATACATCTGTCATTATCGATTAAAACCAATCCATCTTGTCTTTTAAAAGTTGCATCAACTGGACAAACTTTTACACATGGCGGGTTATCGCAATGAAAACACTGCTTCGGAAACCAATAGGGTGCAGCTTTATCGCTGTCTTTCATTAATTTAACGGTAAGCCATTCTGTTTCTTCTGGCCTATAGTGCCATTTCTGACATGCACTTACACATTTTCTGGCGTTTTTACAACGGGAAAGATCCACCACCATTACAAACCGCTTTCCTTCCATGCCTTCTCGTGCCTCCAGTTTAGACACAATGGCCATATGCTCCTGGTGGTTTAAATAGGCTGAATCAATTTCTACAATCTCCCCATCGGGAGACAATAATTTTACTTTGTCTCCTGCAACAGGTACTTCCTTTTTAGAAGAGCAGGAACAAGCAAGACTGCCGCATGCGGCAGTAGCTACGGCTGCAATAGCTGCTGTTTTTATAAAACCTCTACGGCCATTAGCGTGTATTTCTTCCTGTGTCATTTTTCAGATTTATTAGTAATGATTTAATTGGTCAACTATTCTCTTTTGATGGATTTTGCATCCAATCCAAAATTTCTTTGTTACTTACTTTTTGTCTTATTGTAGCAGCATCAACAATTGATTTTTTCACTTCTACCAACTTCCCATCAGCAGTTAACATTTTCACCATTTCCGGATTTTTTGTTTTTGCAGCAATCTGGAAAAATTGTGATAAAAATCCCCGGCGGGATTTATCATTTGTTTTTTCTTTATTATCCATGCGTTTTTGTTTTTATTTGGTTAAAAACTTTTCGTAAACCAACCTTTGTAAACCGCCCATTGATTTCTAATTTTTTAGATTGAGTTAATAGGAATTAACTGATTTTAACGTATCAATGTCAATGAACATTTAGTCTTTTATTGAACGCAAGTTATTTAGGGGCGCTTTACAAAGTGATGACAATTGTCAAGGCACTGAATGAGATGAATCATAATCACTAAACAATTAACCAATTGCAATTACTTTCTTGTTTCCTATCATCTTTTTAATTATTTTATAAAAAATAGAGAAAAATATTAATCAGCAAGTATCATCATTGATACCTACTGTAAACACTTGCTTTTGTAAAAAAAAACTTTCATCTTTAACTTTCACTGCGGCTAACTTCATCTTAAAACCATGGCTCCGATTTTTGCAATTGATAGTAATAACTGTATTGTATATGATTTTAATTAAACTGGTAATTGAATTATTGAATTAAAAAAAACCTGCACTTTTTATGGGTACATTAAGAATAAATGGCACAATAGAACTAAACCAGTTCTGGCCATTAGGATCATCTGATGCTGACACTACAAAAATGAAATTGATTGTTGAAGAAGATTCTTTTCAATTTAAAGCTACCGGTGAAAATGAATTTAAAAAAACGGCTGTTTTCCACAGTGCTATTTCAAAAGGACTGACTGTAAAGCCCGTTATCAACACCAGTAAAAGAGATGGCGTGCAATCTATTATAATAAGACTGCAGGGTGTGGATGCGCCAGAACTGCATTACAAAGCAGCTCCGTTAAAGAAAAGTCCGGAAATTACTGACGCCAAAAGGAAAAAGTTCAATGAACTAAACAAAGAAAGAAGGCAACACTTTGCAGAAAGTGCGACTGTAGCATTGGCGGCACATTTAAAGTATTATACAACAACAGAATCTGTTGAAGCTGTTTTTGAATCGGAGATTGACCATCCATTTGAAGTAGTGGATACCTATGGCAGGTTTATCGGAAATATTTATGTAGGCAATGCCATCGAAAACGACCTCAATACCTGGCTGGTAGAAAACGCCTGGTGCACCCCGGCATTTTACACATCTATGTCGAAAGAGGAAATTGCAATCTTTCTATCTGCCTGTCTAAAGGGAAAAAAAATAACCGGCAGAACCAGTAAATCAATTATAAGAGACGCTGGCAGGTTTGATTGGGATTTGTTATACAGGGAGCCCGGAACGGTTGAAAACTTTGCAATACGGGATGATAAAGGCAAGGCCATTATGCCCAAAATATTCCGCAGGCAGGTAGCCTGGATGGTGGCAAAAAAAGCAGGGGTTATTACTCCAAAAACCAGCTTTAAAGCTCAACTAAAAAAATCTCCCGACCAGTTTGTACTGCTAAATGAATTTATAGCCAACGGCATCACCGCATCGCAGGTTTATTCATTGCATGATTTTATTACTGATGAAGGAAGAATCCTTAAAAAGCCGGAGGAGTTTGTTTTTCAGGAAAAACCAGGAACACTTGTTGGGCCAACCAATAAAAAAATTACCGAATGGTAATTACCCCATTTGTTTTTATGGAAGCATGTGAACCGACCCGTTGCTTTATTTTAAAATCAATCCATTCAGGTTGAATTTCTCGGGATGCTTTCCTTTTATGTCTTTATAAAAGGCTTTAATATTTTCTGCATCGGTTATAGTGTTTCCGGTCATATATAGCAAGGGGCCAAAGCCGGCAATCTTTTTTTCATAATCGAGGTAGCCCAGTAAAACCGGCACATTAGCGCCCAGGGCTACACGGTAAAAACCGGATTTCCATCGCTTTACCCAGCCTCTGGTTCCTTCTGCAGGTATCATCAGCATTAGCTGGTCGTGCGTATTAAATAGGTCAATTATTTCATCTACCAGCCTAGCGCTTTTATTTCGTTGCACTGCCATACCCCCAACACTTTCAAGAATTCCTTTTATCGGCCAGTGAAATAATTCTTTTTTTGCCAGGAAACGTACGGGAATATTAAGTTTAAAAAAAACAGCCATGCTATACAAAAAATCTCAGTTACTGGTGTGTGGTGCAGCTATTACAACACACTTTTCATAACCTGCCGGAAGATGAACATCCATCTTCCAGCCATTTAATTGAAACAACCACACAAACAGTTTACGCATGCTGTATTATTTTTACAAAGAAAGGGATAATTAACTTCAATTGATTTCAATAAAACTCAAATAAAGTATTTGCGAAAAAAATATATCGGCTACCATCAAATTGCACTTAATAATTTAATATTCGAAAAACTTAACATTGCAAAAACCGGTACGAATATTATCTTTATGTTAATAAAATTATTACTGATTAAATAACATCAAAATGATAAAAAAGAAACTTAGTCCCAAAGAAAAGCCTTCATTAAAACAACAAATAAATGATAAAATAACCCAGCTTTTAAGTTCATCGCTCGATATGTTAAAGGAAAGTTTGGGAGAAAAGAAATTTAACAAGCGCATAAAGAAAGCTGCCAGGTTTCTTTCCGGCGGAGTTAAAACTACTGCTGATAAAAATGAACTTGCAAAAAAGACGGCTGTAAAAAAACCGGCTATAAAAGAAGTGCCGACCAAAACAGTTGTTAAGAAAGCTGCCAGTACAAGTGTTCCAAAAAAAACGGTGAAAGATGCCGCTAAGAATGAGACAAAGATTATTTCAAAAAAGGTTACGAAAGCTATTGCAAAAAAATAATCGATTACGAAAAAATATGCCTGGCTTCAGCAATCGCTTATGCCAGGCATATTTTTTTACCTTGCTTTCAACAAGCACCTTTTACCAATTCAACTCCAGCACGTTGTTTCGTTGATCAATATCTGCCATTCTTTTACTTGGGTCGATGGCTACTTTGGAAAGAGAGGTTAACCGTTGTTTAAAGCCTAACACATAAGTTGGGTGTGTCCAGCGCCATTCTTCGTGTATTTCAAAAGGCTGGTTGTTAGTATCTTCTTTTTTGGCACCATACATCAGGTTAAGTGGTATGTTGTGCATAGCTGTGGATCCATCTTTAAAAGTGAGTTGTACATCAATCGGCATCGGCATCTGCCCAATCCTTTTTAATCTAATTTTTGATTCGCCGCCCTCTTCCCAAAGGCTGTCAATTGCATAATCAATCGTTTTGGTTGTATTGCACCAATACTCTTTATACCAGTCTAATTGAAGACCACTAACATTCTCTGCAACCTTAATTAAATCGGCACTGTTTGGGTGTTTAAATGACCATTGTTTGTAATACTCTAATAAAATTTTATCCCTTATTGGCGCACCAACAATATACCCAAGCTGTTCCATAAAAACAGCACCTTTGGAATAGGCTGCAACGCTGTAAGCCACATTTGTATTATAGTGATCTGCATGAGTAGTTAGTGGCTCTTCCAGGCCGCTTTTTGCAATAAAATAATATGATTGGTAATTACCATTGTGGTTCAACGGCAGCAAAGCATCAGTGGAGTCAAGCGATTTTATATATGCTTTATTATCCGCATTTTTTACCCTTGTTACCTTGTCCCGGTAATATTTTTGAACAAGATCGGAAGCAAATTCTGTAAAGCCTTCATCCATCCATGGGTACAGGCTTTCATTTGTGCCAAGCATCATCTGGTACCAGCTATGCATCCACTCATGTATAACTGTTCCTAAACCCGGACCGCTTAAGAGTGTTGCCATTGGGTACTCCATACCACCATCGCCACCATGTATAAAGGAATATTGAGGATAAGGGTATTTACCAAACTTACTTTCCATAAAAGGCAATACAACTACTGCGGCATCGGCAACTGCCTTCCAGGCGTCTTCGTTTGCAGTATTGCCTTCTTGAAATTTATAAATCACATTAATCATCGGCCCGCCATTGGGCATTTGCCTTACCAGGTGTTTATATTCTGGATCGGCTGCCCAAACAAAATCATGGATATTTTTACCAATAAAATGCCAGGTGCGCTTTTCTTTTGAAATAGGCTTTAGTTCAGTACCGGGTGCATTGTAGCCCCAGCCTATTTCAGCAGTATTTATTACCATACCAGTTCCAGCTAATTTGTAATTTTTATCAATATTGATGGTTACATCATAATCACCCCATACACCATAAAATTCACGGGCAACATAAGGTGTGGGATGCCAGCCTTCGTAGTCGTATTCGCACAATTTAGGATACCATTGGCTCATACTGTAACGCACACCGGTAGCGGGGTTATCCCGTCCGCTCCTACGTACTTGTAATGGAACCTGTGCTTCAAACTCCATTATAAAAATTACTTTTGTTTTTGGGAGAATGGGTTTGGTAAGTTCTACTTCCAGTATGGTTTCATGGTACTTGAAAGGTTGGGGTACGCCATTCATTTTGAAACTGATAATTTTTTGATAGCCGATTTCGTCCTGTTTCAAATTGCTGATCCTATCTTTAACCCGGCCGTCCCAATCCGGTCTGCCATTTACCATTTTTTTACCCAGCTCCCGGCTACGTACATCCATACTGCTGTTGGGTTGAAATGCATTGAAGTACAAATGATAAAATACTCTTTTTAAAGTTTCAGGAGAATTATTACTGTATTCAAGTTGTTGGGTACCGCTAAAACGATTGGTTTCAACATCCATATCAACCTTCATAGTATACTTAACCCTTTGCTGCCAACGACCAGGTTGGGCCGTTGCGGTAAGGGATAATAAAATGCTCAACAGCAAAACAAAAACGGGTTTATACATTGCATATTTTTTTGAATGGCAAAATTCGGTAAAAGAGAGTGGAATCGAAAAGTTAATTTTAATACTTGTAGATAATAATTTAAGAACATAGAAGAAATAGACGAACAAATTCGGTAATAAATCTCCTCAAATAAAATATGCCAAAATAGTGTTTAAAAGAAAATTCTATATCTTCAAGCCGCAGGCAAATCGCAGGGTCAGATTGTCTATGTATAAGCATAAATTAAATTTAACGCACCTAATAACCATTTAATTTTTCACATGCTTTTTAATTCAATTCAATTTGTAATATTCTTTTTTATTGTAACTGTTACCTACTTCTCAGTTCCACATAAATACCGTTGGTTTCTTCTACTTGCCAGCAGTTGTTATTTTTACATGTTTTTTGTGCCCATTTATATTTTGATACTCGGCTTTACAATCGTCATTGATTATTTTGCAGGCATTTATTTGGAAAGAGCGCAAGGAAGGCAAAAGAAATGGTTTTTAATTGCAAGTTTAATTGCAAATATTGGGGTGTTAGCTGTTTTTAAGTATTACAACTTCTTTAATGATAATCTAACTTTCCTACTTCACGGTGCTGGATTCCAAAACCCTATCCCATACCTTTCAATATTGCTGCCCGTGGGACTTTCCTTTCATACATTCCAGGCGATGAGTTACACGATAGAAGTATATCGAGGAAATCAAGTTGCTGAAAGAAATTTTGGAATTTACTCCCTCTATGTAATGTTTTACCCACAGTTAGTGGCAGGTCCAATAGAACGACCACAGAATTTGCTGCACCAATTTTATGAAAAACATTCTTTTGAATATCCGCAAGTAAGAGAAGGTTTTAAGTTGATACTATGGGGATTTTTTAAAAAATTGGTAATAGCAGATCGGCTTGCAATTTATGTTAACGCTGTTTACAACAATCCTCACAGCCACAGCGGTATAACCTTGATGGTTGCTACAGTTTTTTTTGCCATTCAGATATACTGTGATTTTTCGGGTTACTCGGATATTGCAATTGGCGCTGCCAGAGTGATGGGTTTTAAGTTAATGACTAATTTTAACCGACCTTATTTTGCCCAAAATATTTCAGAATTCTGGAAGCGTTGGCATATATCCCTTTCAACCTGGTTTAAAGATTATCTATACATATCACTGGGAGGAAATAAAGTATCGGTTCCACGGTGGTATTTCAACTTGTTTATTGTCTTTCTTATCAGCGGGTTTTGGCATGGTGCAAATTGGACCTACATTATTTGGGGTGCTCTTAACGGCTTCTATTTAATTTTTGCCATCTTCTCTAAAAAATTCACGAACAACTTACCTGGCATATCAAGATTGAAAAAATTTCCAAAACTAAACCTGGGTTTACAAATTTTAGTCACCTTCAGTTTATCATGTTTTGCCTGGATATTTTTTAGAGCAAACAATGTTACAGATGCATTCTTTATCATAAAAAAAATACCCACTTTTAAAGGGCCACTATTTTATGAAAACCCGTCTATGTTGATTTTTTCGTTATTTGGAATAGCATTTTTGTTTGCAGTTGAATTTAAAAAAGAGTATTTACCTGAAAGTTTTTCATTTTTTAATAATAAAAACTGGCTTGTACGCAACCTTTCTTATGCTTTTTTGATAATCCTTATTTTATTGATAGGCGTTTTTGATGGTGGCCAGTTTATTTATTTTCAATTTTAATGGTTTGAACTTATGAAAGAAAACTTTTTGAATAAAATTAAATTAAATCCTTACCTCTATTTCATTTTAAAATTTTCAATCCTATTTTTTATCGTTTTTATATTTGATTTTTCAATAGGCAAGGGACTTCGATATTTGTATTATAAACAACAAAACGGCTATCAATTCCGAACAACCTACTCATTAGAGAAAACCAAAGCAGATATTTTAATTTTCGGTTCTTCAAGAGCAAATCATCACTATGATACTGAGATTTTTGAAAACAGATTTAAAATGAGTTGCTATAATGTTGGCCGAGATGGGAGTGGTATTTTTTATCACACCGCCATTTTAAAAGGGGTATTAAAAAGATATACGCCAAAAATTATTATTTTAGACTTGAGACGTTGGGAATTTGTAAGGCTGGATTTAAGCTACGACAGAATTGCACTTCTCCTGCCCTATTATAAATCTCATCCGGAAATTCGCCCAATAGTAGAATTGAAAAGTAAATATGAAAAATATAAATTATTGTCCGGTATTTATCCTTTCAACTCATCCTTGTTTAGCATTTTAGTGGGTAATTTGAATAGAAATGGTACAACAGAAATAAAAGGTTACCTGCCAATTACCGGAACTAGTACTGCGATTCCAACTCAGACAAAAAAGGAAATTAGTGAAGGAACTATTGATACTACTCAGGTAGCAACCTATGAAGTATTTATTAAAGATTGTATAAAGGCCGGAGTTGAATTACATATATTTTGCTCCCCCTATTTTAGCGGAAACGATGAGCAGGATTTATCAATTGAAATTGAAAAAAAGATAGCTGAAAAATATAATATCCAATATCATGATTATTCCTTTGATCCAACTTTTTGGAATAAACCATTGTTGTTTTCCGATAATTCTCATTTGAATAAGGAGGGCGCACAACTTTTTACCAACATAATTATTGATAGTGTTGAAAAATACAGGGGTAAAAAGTAGAAAATAGCCTAAACTTTAATTTTATAGTACGCAAACAACAGCGAACTTCCACTACATATTGCTATTTTAAAACGCATAACATGCAAACATCTGCATCTACACAATCCCCGCCAATTCCAAACTTCGTTTGCTTATATTTTTATAATCAATGTTTTCCACCACTGCATCCGGGTAGGCAATCAGCGAAACACCGGGCAACTTCCACCAATCGTGTTCGGCTAATTTCTTCACATGAATAATGCCCACTAACCAGCAATAGTGATATTCGTTGTGCCATTCTTCAATCCATTCAAAATCGTCTTTATTGATTGCAGCAATTTCATTGGCACTTACAAATACCTTTAGGTAAAAATCATTACTTAAAACACTGGCCTGTTGAATCAGGATTTTTTTATACTCATATTTATAATTGTATCGCAGTGCCGATATATCACTCAATACGGCAGATGCGGTTGGAAATGCACCTGCTCCTTTGCCTTTAAAAAAATGCTTATCTGCAAAACTACTCTCTGTGGTAATAGCGTTAAATTCATTTTCTACATGATACAACTCATCGTGTTTGGTAACAAACTGCGGCAATACAAAAGCCGCTAATTTTCCATCAGCTAACTTTTGTGCATTTGCTACCAGTTTAATTTTATATTTCTTTCCCTTTGCAACCAGTGCATCCTGCAATGAAATATTTTTGATGCCAGTAAAAATAAACTCAGCCGGTTTAGCTATTATTCCGAAGGAATGTGCCAATAAAATACTGAGTTTATTCGCTGCATCAAACCCACCAATATCGAGTTGGGGATTGCTTTCGGCAAAACCCAGTTGTTGAGCCATCAGCAATGCCTTTTCAAACTCCAGTTGCTCCTGGAATATTTTGGTTAGTATAAAGTTGGTACTGCCGTTGATAATACCACGAAACGAAAACAGCAAATCATTATCATAATACTCCTCCAGGTTGCGGATGATGGGCATACTTGCACAACAGGATGCCTCGTACAAAAAAGGTGTTTGAAATTCCTGTTGTAACGCCAACAGCTCTTCAAAATGTTCGGCAATCATTTTTTTATTGGCGCTAACAACTGCCTTGCCATTTTGTAAAGCTGCTTTTACAATATCGAAGGCTGCATCCGCGTCATCAATCAATTCTACTATAACATTGATATGTTGATTGTTCAAAATTTCACCGGGAATGTTGGTAAAGTTTTCTGCCGCAATACTCCGCTTCTTATCCAAACTTTTTATACAGATTTTATGGATGGAAGCTTGTAGTGCAGGCGTGTTTTGGAGCACATCATACAAACCTTTTCCTACTACACCAAAGCCAAAGAGACCGATATTTAATTGAGTTGTTGCAGACATATGCTGGTTAATTTAGATGCTATAATTTCGTTTAAGTTGATAGTTTATTTAGAACAGCTGATGGCATGCAGCTGCAACATAATTTATGCAAGCAAATTCATTTCATTTGCTTGCATAAACTCCCTGATCACTTTTTCAATCTGGGCAAACTCCAGTAAAAAACCATCATGACCGTAAGTTGATTTTATAATTACGAAAGATGCACCGGGTATTTCATTGGCCAAAAAAGCCTGCTCTGCTACTGGAAATAATACATCCGTTTCTATACCAATAACCAGCGTTTTAGCAAGGATGCTTTGCAATGCAGCAGCAACAGAATCTCTGCCACGGCCAAGGTTATGGGCATCCATACTTTTGCTTAAAAAATAATAACTAAATGCATTAAACCTTTTGGCTAATTTTTCTCCCTGGTACCGTTGGTAAGAGTCGCTCTTATAACCATCGATAGCATCATTGTTTTTCTCTGATTGTGCAAAAAGATAGGTTTCGTAATTGCGATAGGAAAGCAAAGCCACGCTCCTTGCAACTTTCATACCGTTGATACCTGCTTCAGCATTTTTATTTGTCCAGGTAGCGTCTGCTTCTATACACATTCGTTGCGATGCATTAAATGCAATTGCCCAAGGCGAATGAAAAGCATTGGTTGCAATTGGAATGATGTGACCGAATAAACCCGGCTCCTCAACGGCCCACTCTAGCAACTGTTGTCCACCCATCGATCCGCCTAAGCCCACATAAATTTTATCGATGCCCAGGTGATCTTTTAACGGCTGATAGGCTCTCACCATATCCCTTGTTGTAAATAATGGAAACTCATGAAAAAATAATTCACCGGTTGTATCATCAATGTCCAGCGGATGAATACTACCGTAGCAACTTCCCGGCATATTTACGCAAACAATAAAATGTTGTTGTGGATTAAACAACTTTCCATCGCCTACCAAACCATCCCACCACTCTGCAGGATTGCTATTGGCAGTAAGGGCGTGAAAAACCCATACCACGTTGTCTTTTGCAGCGTTCAATTCGCCAAACGTTGTATAGCCTAAATGATACCCTAAAATGCTGATGCCCGATTCTAATTTAAAAGGTTGCTGTTGTTTAAAAATGTTCACAGTATATTTTGGCGTTTAAAAATTGAGTACAAGTCAACATATTTTTTGGAATACAAAAAGCCGGGTTAACAAAAATTAACCCGGCAAAAAATTCAATTATTACACTAGTTCAGGAGCAAATACTTTTGTAAAAGCCTGTTCAAAATCTGCTTTAATATCTTCAATGTGTTCAATACCTACGCTTATCCTTACCAGGTTAGGAAGTACCCCACCAGCCAATTGTTCAGCCTCACTTAGCTGCTCGTGTGTAGTAGATGCAGGATGAATTGCCAATGTTTTACAATCGCCAACATTTGCCAGGTGACTCACCAGTTCGAGGCTATCAATAAACTTGCTGGCGTTTTCTTTGGTTCCTTTTACCCCAAAATTTAGCACTGCACCAGCGCCTTTCACCAGGTATTTATTTGCCAGTTCATTGTACGGACTACTCTTTAATCCGGGATACCACACAAAATCCACCTGCGGATGCTGCTCCAGCCATTCGGCCAACGCCTGTGTATTAGAAACATGACGTTCCATTCTTAGGGACAAGGTTTCTAAACCCTGCAACAATAAAAAGGAATTAAACGGACTCTGGCTGCTACCAAAGTCTCTTAACCCCTCTACCCTTGCACGGATGATGAAGGCAATATTTGGCATCCCCAGTGGATTGTTCACGCCAAAAATTTCAGCAAACTTTAACCCATGATAACCTGGACTTGGCTCAGAAAATTGGGGGAATTTACCGTTGCCCCAATTGTAGTTACCGCCATCTACAATTACGCCACCGATACTGGTTCCATGTCCCCCAATCCATTTAGTAGCGCTCTCAACAACAATGTTTGCACCATGCTCTAACGGGCGAAAAAGGTAACCACCTGCGCCAAATGTATTGTCAACTATCAGCGGCAAATCATATTCTTTTGCCAGGTCAGCAAACTTTTTAAAATCGGGTACATTCAAGCGTGGGTTGCCAATCGTTTCCAAATAAATTGCCTTGGTATTTTTGTCTATCAGCGGTACAAAACTTTCGACATCATCACCATTGCCAAACCGAACTTCAACTCCCAGGCGTTTAAAGGCAACTTTAAACTGGTTATATGTTCCGCCATATAAAAAGGAGGTACTGATGAAGTTATCACCGGCTTGTAAGATATTGTTGAGTGCAATAAACTGAGCCGCCTGTCCCGATGCGGTGGCCAAAGCTGCCACGCCACCTTCCAATGCTGCAATGCGTTTTTCAAACACATCCGAAGTTGGGTTCATAATACGTGTGTAGATGTTACCAAACTCTTTTAATCCAAACAGATTGGCTGCATGTGCAGCATTGTTGAAACCAAAAGATGTTGTTTGGTAAATAGGCACTGCCCTGCTGTTAGTTGCCGGGTCGATGCTTTGCCCCGCATGTAACTGTAAAGTTTCAAAATGTAAATTGCTCATAAAACTGGTTTTTTTGTTTTAGATGTATAATAAATATGGTTGGCCGAAACAAACAAGATTAATAAATGATGCCCTAACACATGCTAGAAAAAAACAATCATGGGCTGCAAATACCACATTTAGAAATGTAAGTAAATGACAGTGCATTCTATTTTTTGTTACTCTACAAATTTAATAGGCTTATGTTCATTTCACCAAATACATTTGTTAAAATATTATTCGTCTTTTTGCTCCTGCTGTTCATTAATCAGCTTCCACATTTTCTGCCATTAACAACACAAAAAAGCCCACCTGGTAAATCAGATGGGCCTTGAATATTGTTGAAAAATATTTTGAAGCTTTTAATCTGACTTATCTGTCCCGGTTTAAATCGAGATGGAATTGGCACCTTTCCCTTTTGATCCATAGCGGAATAAAAGAGTAGGTTGTCAAGGCTTCATCGGGCCATAACCCTCTGCCTTTCTTGATAAGTGTGCCGGTTATTACCGGGACGTAAAGAACTATTGCAAAGGTATAAGTGCATTTTCTACATTTCAAAATATATTTTACAGCAAAAATCATTCGGCCCAAAACACTTGTCCAATCTGTATTTTAAAAGAATAAATATTTATTTGGCATATTTGCGTCAATTAGCGGATGTTAATCTCTATTTTGCTAATTCAAAAATATTCACAGTCCGCAAATGAAAAATATTCACGAAATTTTACAACACCATTTTGGTTACAAAGCATTTCGTTTAAACCAGCAGGCAGTAATTGAAAATGTGCTGGCAAAAAAAGATGCGGTGGTTTTAATGCCAACAGGCGGCGGTAAATCTTTATGCTACCAGGTGCCTGCCTTAGCCCTCGATGGATTAACGGTTGTAGTTTCTCCGCTTATTGCATTAATGAAAGACCAGGTAGATGCATTGCGTTTAAATGGAGTGGCTGCTGCATTTTTAAACTCTACACAAAGCAGTTTTGAGCAGGCAACAATTACACAACAAATTAGAGACAACGAGCTAAAATTATTATACGTAGCACCCGAAAGACTCATTGGACCAAACGGTATGTTTTCATTTCTAAAACAAATCAATGTATCATTGTTCGCTATCGATGAAGCGCATTGCATCAGTCATTGGGGCCACGATTTTAGACCGGAATATGTGGAACTTGGTCAACTTAAAACAGCCTTCCCATTTGTTCCTGTAATTGCCTTAACGGCTACTGCAGATAAACTTACTAAAAAAGACATCATTGATAAGCTTGCACTGGTAAGTTATTCGGTATTTGAAAACTCCTTCAACCGGCCCAACATCAGCTATTTTATTCAGCCGAAAAAAAATCATTTTGAGGCGTTGGTTCAATACATAAAGCAGCATAAAGATGACAGTGGAATTATCTATTGCCTAAGCAGGGCAAGTACAGAATCGCTTGCAGAGAAACTTCAGCAGCAAGGTTTTGATGCGGCTGCCTATCATGCAGGACTGGAAAGAACCCTGAGAGAGAAGCGACAGGACCAATTTTTAAGGGACGACCTTAAAATAATAGTGGCCACCATTGCTTTTGGTATGGGCATCAACAAAAGCAATGTGCGATATGTGGTACATGCAGATCTACCAAAAAACATTGAAGGTTATTACCAGGAAACCGGCAGGGCTGGCAGGGATGGCTTACCCAGCGAGGCCATCTTATTTTATAGTAGTGCAGATGTTTTTAAGTTAAAAAGTTTTGCCAAAATTGAGGGCAACCAGGCGCAAAGCAATATCATGCTTAAGAAGCTGGACCAGATGGCAGCATTGTGTGAAACGTCCATCTGCCGGCGTAAATATTTGCTTAATTATTTTGATGAGGCTGCACCCGATTTCTGTGGCAATTGCGATACCTGCCTTGGCGAAAAGACAAGATCGGATCACACGATTGAAGCACAAAAATTACTCAGCGCCGTCAGTCGCCTTAACCAACGTTTTGGATTAAATTATGTAATTGATTTTTTGAGGGGAAGCAGCACTTGCAAGCCCGAACATCAATCGTTAAAAACATACAGCATTGGAAAAGATATTTCCAAAGAACGCTGGAAAGCAATCACAAAAGAAATGCTTCAGTTGCAATACCTGCAACAAAGCGATGGCGAATACCCTGTACTACAACTAAATGAAAAAAGTATGCAGGTTTTAAAAGGTGAATTAACGGTGATGCTGACAACATCCACATCAACAAGTTTACAACCTGCGCAACAACAATATACCACGCCCGAGCACCTGCACAAGGATTTGCTGAGTATTTTAAAAGCTACCCGTTACCAATTGGCCGAAGAAGAAAATGTGCCGGCCTTTCAAATATTTTCCGATGCAACACTGGTTGAGCTGGCAACCTATCTGCCACTCACCAACACTGACCTGGCAAAGATTTCAGGTTTTGGCGCTATTAAGCTGGAGAGGTACGGTAACTCATTTTTAGATGCTATTCTTGACTATTGCGTGGCCAATGATTTAGCAACAAAAATAAATTCAAAAACACCTAAGCGACAAAGAAAACTGGTAGTAAACGAAAAAACAACCGATACAAAGATGGCCAGCCTGCAATTGTTTCAACAAGGCACACCTGTTACTGAAATTGCAGCCTTAAGAAACTTATCGGCCGGAACAATTGAAGGACATCTGGCGCATTTTGTTTTTACCGGGCAGGTGGATGTAACGGATATTGTGCCTAAGGAAAAAATAAAACCCATTATTAATGCCGTAGAAAAAAATGGCAATCTTATTGAAACCGGTCCCGTAAAACAATTGCTGGGTGAAACCTACTCCTATGGTGAAATAAAGGCGGTGATAAGTTATATGCGCCGGATGAAGGAAGGATAGAAGTATTATTTTGTAAGTGTGAAATATTTTAACCTCATTACTTTTGAGGTTGCTTACAGCGATACAAAGACTTAGAATACTGCTAGTTTGTAATATTTGGACTTCTTTTTTTTGTGTATATATTTCCCCAACAACCTATCGCACTACGTTAAAGAAAAATTCCATTATTAAATACCCCTCAAAAAAT
This sequence comes from Chitinophagaceae bacterium, assembly GCA_025360525.1. GTDB lineage: Bacteria > Bacteroidota > Bacteroidia > Chitinophagales > Chitinophagaceae > Ferruginibacter. Next base: position 45,675 of record JANYCA010000058.1, read on the forward strand.
AAACAGTTTTCTTTCTTTTAAGTGTTTTCATCCTAGAAACAGACCTTTTAAAACCTTGCACTGCCAATAATAGAAATTGCTTCGCCTGCTTCCATCATTATTTCTTTCGAAAGATAACCTTCGGTACAATGTTCGCTGCACTTTAACAAATCTTAGTATAAATTAGTCCTGTGAATGGTGTAGTTCATTGTTGTAAATCTTTCTTGTATGAAAAAATTGTTGATTGTAGATGATGACCTGGACCTTTGTCTTCTATTAAATTTATATTTAACCAGGGAGGGTTTTAAGGTAACTGAAGCGCACAGTAGCAAGGAAGCGCTAAGTAGTATTGGATACAATCCCCCGAACCTGGTGATTTGTGACATTAGATTACAAGATATGGATGGCATCAGTTTAATGAAAATTGTAAAAGACAGTTCACCCAATATTCCCTTTGTTTTTATTACGGCTTATGATGACATTAAAATATCTTCTAATGCCTTTAGCCATGGTGCGTTGGATTATATTACCAAGCCATTGTTTCCTGAGGAGGTTTCACTAAGCATTCAAAAAATTCTGGAGAAAGCTATTATCGACGAACCAGTTATTGACCATTCTTACGACGAAGAAACAAATGATTTACAAGTGTTGGTTTTTGGAAATTCCGAATTTTCTAAAAAACTTAATTACCAGATAAACCTGATTTCACCAACTAACAACAGGGTAATAATTCATGGTGAAAAAGGTTCGGGAAAAGAATCTGTTGCAAGAGAAATACATCAAAGAAGTCATCGGGCAAGTAAGCCCTTTGTAGTTATTAAAACACGGAATTTCCCAAATAATATAACATCGGCCGATTTAGCGGTGCAGGTGAAAAAATACATACAGTCTTCGCAATATGGCACGCTTTATATTGATGAAATGGCGGATTTGCCGGAGGATGTTTTATTGATTTTTTTAAAGTACATGCAAGAAAAAACCATGGGAAAAACGGGATATTCAAAAGAAAATGCGCTCGACATAAGATTTATGGCAGCAAGTTGCGAAAACCTGTGGCATGCGAATCAAAATAGTAAATTACTCGAAGACCTGTATCTCCTCCTAAATGATTTTTCGATTGAAATATTGCCACTTCGACAACGGAAAGAAGATATATTGGTTTTTGCTGATCATTTTTTGGGGATTGCAAATACTGCGACTGGTAAACATATCAAAGGATTTACACCTGAAGTTGAATTAATTGTGAAGAATCAACATTGGAAAGAAAATTTAAGTGAATTAAAAAATCTGGTTTATAAAGCAGCATTAAATACTACAACAGATTGGGTTGAAATAAGCGCCATACCAAAAGAATTTTACCAGGCAGTGAAAACTGAATCACCCCCAAACCCCGGAAGATCAAGGTCTATTTTTAATTAACATTGATCACAGAGCTCAAGCCTTGTTTTTATTGCAGGCTTGGTAGAAATGTTTCCATTTTGCGTTAAAACAACGCTACAAATCAATTTAAAAATGACTATGCTTCCTAAAGCAATTGCATCTATAACAAAGACTATACTTCAGCCATTTTTGGCAGACGATTTTCTAAAGAAGTATGCCAAAGAAAAGCCGCCACTCAGGAGCGAATTGTTTTCAATAGAACAGTTACAGCTGTATGCAAAAACGCTGGCAAATAACCATCCTTTATCAATAGGACCACCTGCTGAACTATTGCTGAAACGCCTGGCTGATAATGAAAGCTTGTTATTAGAAGTTCATCGAATTCTTACCGAGTCGGTAAAAACCAACCATACCATAGTACCCGCTGCAGAATGGCTGCTCGATAATTTTTACCTGATAGAAGAACAAATTTATACAGGTACAAAACATTTACCCAAGGGATATAGCAAAGCTTTGCCCCAACTTGCAAAAGGAGAATTAGAAGGCCTGCCAAGGGTGTACGATATAGCAGTAAAAATTATCTCCCATAGCGATGGACGGGTTGATCTTAAAAGCATCACCGGTTTTATTAAATTCTATCAAACCGTAACGGCTTTAAAGTTAGGCGAGCTATGGGCCGTACCCATCATGCTACGGCTGGCATTAATTGAAAACCTTCGTCGGTTGGCAACACAAATTGCTGTTGATATTTTAAGTCAAAAGCAAGCCGACTTTTGGGCTGATGAAATGATCAGCACTGCAGAAAAAGATCCAAAAAGCCTGGTGCTGGTTATTGCAGACATGGCAAGATCAAAGCCCCCTATGGAAAGCGCCTTTGTTGCAGAACTAAAACGACGTTTGCAGGGAAAAGGAGCAGCACTTGCCCTTCCGTTGAGCTGGATTGAACAAAGGCTTTTAGAAAATGGTGTTACAAGCGATGAACTGGTACAACGTGAAAATCAAAAGCAGGCAGCCGATCAGGTTTCTATCAGCAACAGCATTACAAGTCTGCGGTTTTTAAATACAACCGACTGGAGGGAATTTGTGGAAGATACCAGTATAGTTGAAAAAATTCTAAGACAGGATATCGATCAGGTGTATGAAAAAATGGATTTTCATACAAGGGATATGTACCGGCATTATGTAGAAAATATTTCCAAAAACAGCCATTTGCCGGAACAAGCAGTTGCTGATATGGTGATAGAACTTGCAAAAGAAAATCAAAGTAATTCCCAACGCAAACATATAGGTTATTTTCTTGCGGGAAAAGGAAGGTCACAGTTGGAGAAAAAGGTTGGGATGAAGTACACTTTGGAAGATTACTCAAGGAAATTGTTTAATCGATTTCCTTTTGCTATTTATGCAGGCGCTATTATTTTACTGGCTGTTTTGTTTACGGCTTTTTTATTTCAGCATGTTAATTTACAAGCGCTGCCAACCTGGATGCTGATAATTATGGCAGTTGCAGCCTGGATAGCAACGAGCAGGCTGGCATCTACCATTATTAACTGGATAGCAACCTTAACGGCAAAGCCATCATTGTTGCCACGGCTCGACTTTTCAAAGGGCATATTACCTGCCTGCCGTACGCTGGTTGCAGTGCCAACCATGCTAGGTAAGATAAGTGATATTGACGGGTTAATAGAAGCAATGGAAGTGCGTTTTTTGGCAAACAGGGATGCTCATCTTCATTTTGCTTTGCTCACCGATTTTAAAGATGCTGACAGCGAAAAACTTCCCGACGATGAAACCATATTACAAATTGCAAGGGATAAAATTATTGAACTAAATGAAAAATATAACAGCTACAATGGTGAAACCTTTTTTCTTTTTCACAGGCCTAGAAAATGGAATAACAAAGAAGGGAAATGGATGGGCCACGAACGTAAGCGTGGCAAGCTTAGCGAACTTAACGCATTGCTAAGAGGTAAGAACCGGGAAAATTTTAAGATGATAGTAGCTGATGAAACTGTATTTAGTTCGATAAAATACATCATCACCCTCGATACAGATACCTCACTTCCAAGAGATGCAGCCTGGAAGATGGCGGCTACCATGGCACATCCGTTAAACCAGCCTGTTTATTCAGAAAATAAAAAACGGGTAATAGATGGCTACAGCATTTTACAGCCAAGGGTATCTAACAGCCTGCCACTTTCTGAAAGTTCCATCTATGCGAAAATACATGGCAATGAGCCTGGCACCGATCCCTATACAAAAGCCATCTCCGATGTTTACCAGGACCTTTTTTCTGAAGGTTCTTTTATAGGAAAAGGCATTTACGATATAGACGCATTTGAGCAATCAATTCATCGCCGTTTTCCTGAAAACAGGATTTTGAGTCATGATTTATTGGAAGGTTGTTACTCCCGGAGCGGTTTGTTAAGCGACGTACAATTGTATGAAGAATACCCTGCAAGATATAGCGTAGATATGCAACGCCGCCATCGCTGGATACGTGGTGACTGGCAGATTGCCAGGTGGATTTTCCCGCTTATTCCAACATTGGATAAAAGCTTCAGTAAAAGCTCACTTACACATCTTTCCCGATGGAAAATTTTTGATAACCTGCGCCGAAGCCTTGTGCCACAATCTTTATTGATTCTACTTTTATTTGGCTTCATCATTTCAGGTTCACCCTTTTTCTGGACTGTGGCTGTTGTAGCTATCATTTGCCTTCCACCATTAATAAACTTTACCTGGGATGCCTTAAGAAAACCAGGTGACATGGTAGTTTGGCAACATCTAATCATCTCCGCCCGGTCTGCATTTAATAATTTGATTCTTCAATTCCTCGACTTTGCATTGCTGCCCCACGAGGCCTATGTTTATACAGATGCAATCGTACGAACTACCTGGCGTTTATTTATCTCCAGAAAAAAATTACTGGAATGGAACCCTTCAACCCACACAGCAAAAAATGCACCGAAAACATTACTGTCATTTTATGGAGCAATGTGGTTTAGTGTCCTGCTAACGATTGGTATTTTTAGTTACTTATTTTATTTTAATTCCCCTGCATTGATAGCTGCACTACCTATATTGGCTTTATGGATGGTAGCGCCCGGCATAGCGTGGAAAATTAGTTTACCGGTAGAAATTAAAAAGCCGGATTTATCTGCCAATCAGCAAAAATACCTGCACCAATTGTCCCGTAAAATCTGGTCTTTTTTCGAAGATTTTGTAGCCCATGAAGATAACTGGCTGCCGCCGGATAATTACCAGGTGCATCCAACGCCCAAAATTGCACATCGCACCTCTCCTACCAATATCGGGTTATCGCTATTGTCTAATTTATCAGCCTACGATTTTGGATACATTACTACAGAAAAACTCATTGAAAGAACAGTTAACAGTGTAAACACATTAAACCGACTTGAAAAACACAGGGGGCATTTGTATAATTGGTACGATACCGTTTCTTTGCAGCCACTAAATCCCAGGTATATTTCCACGGTAGATAGCGGCAATCTTGCTGGCCATTTAATTACGTTGAAGCAGGGATTATTATCTATATCAGCCAATAAAGTTTTTTCTCCCAATGCAATAGAAGGATTGCTAACCACAGCCGGGTTATTGTATGAAACCGATGAGCAAATAAATGTGTTGCAGCAGCTGGTTGATAGCCTGGAAGCAATTGACCAGTCGTCTTTAGATTCTTTAAAAAAAATAAAAAATGTCTTAACGACGCTGCAGGAATTCTTCAAAAAAAATATACAATATCTTGCCGATTCCAAAAACAGCGAAACAGCGGCATGGACAAAGAAATTAGGCGATCAGCTGAATGATTTCATAAATGATCTTTCCACAGTATCACCATGGCTTTTGCTGGATGAGCAACCAAAATTTAATCATTTAACAGAAAGAGTTTCGCCCATCCCCACGCTGCAATCGCTGGCAATGATAGAAATGGATTTGCTTCCATTAATCAGGGAAGCCCATTCAGCAGAAAATACTATCGAAGAAAATGACTGGCTAAATGATTTTGCCACCGCTGTTGTTAATACAGGCCGCAGGGCCAAAGAAAAAATCTTAATATTAAATAATCTTGCCGAACAGGTTTTAAAGCTAGCGGATATTGAATATGATTTTTTATACGACGGAACCCAGCACCTGTTGTCAATAGGCTTCAATGTGGATGATGGCAGACGAGATAACAGCTTTTACGATCAACTGGCATCGGAGGCAAGGCTTAGCACATTTGTAGCCATTGCGCAAGGCAAACTTCCACAAGAAAGTTGGTTTGCACTTGGCAGACAGTTAACCAATGTGGGCACTACACCAATATTATTATCATGGAGTGGCTCTATGTTCGAGTACCTGATGCCAATACTGGTAATGCCATCCTACAACAATACGTTGCTTGATCAAACACATCATGCCATTGTTGAAAAACAGATTGATTATGGTAAAAAACGGGGGGTGCCGTGGGGTGTGTCTGAGTCTGGCTACAATTTAGTTGATGCCAATCTTAACTACCAGTACAAAGCATTTGGTGTGCCGGGACTTGGCTTTAAACGTGGGCTCGGCGAAGATCTTGTTATTTCCCCCTACTCCACCATCATGGCATTAATGGTGCTACCGGAGGAAGCCTGCAAAAATCTGGAAGATATGGCTGCTATTGGCTTTGAGTCTAACTATGGTTTTTATGAAGCCATTGATTATACCAGTTCCCGTTTGCCTCGTGGGCAGGAATTTGAAATCATCCGGTCGTTTATGGTACATCACCAGGGCATGAGTTTTTTATCGCTGGCCTACCTGTTGCTGAATAAACCAATGCAAAAAAGATTTGAAGCAGAGGTACAATTCCAGGCTACCCTGCTGCTGTTGCAGGAGCGTATTCCACGGGTGGCTACCTTCTACTCACCTAGCGTGCATGTGGCAGATACCAGTGAAATGGCCGATTATCAAATGCCCATGAGGGTAATTAATACGCCCAACACGGTGGTTCCGGAAGTACAATTATTATCTAACGGCAACTACCATGTAATGGTAACCAATGCTGGTGGCGGCTACAGCAGGTGGAAAGATCTTGCGCTCACCCGCTGGCGGGAAGATAGCACCTGCGACGACTTTGGTTCCTTTTGTTTTATAAGAGATTTGGAAACAAGCGCTCTTTGGTCGGCGGCCTACCAGCCTACCTTACGGGAGGGAGATCAATACGAAGCAGTCTTTTCTCAGAGCAGGGCCGAATTCCGTAAAAAAGAATACCAGCTAGACACTCATACAGAGATAGTGGTATCGCCGGAAGATGATGTGGAGTTACGAAGGATAAAAATTACCAACCGCAGCAAAAGAAAACGCACCATCGAAATTACTACCTATGCAGAAGTGGTACTGGCCCCTGCAGCAGCAGATGCAGCCCACCCCGCATTTAGTAATTTATTTGTACAAACCGAAATATTGGAAAACCGCAATGCCATCATTTGTACAAGAAGGCCCCGTTCGGAAAACGACCAGACAGCCACTATGTTTCATTTAGTGAAAGTACACCACGCCCAGGTGCAGGGCATATCATATGAAACCAGCAGGGCAAACTTTATTGGCCGTGGAAATACCATTCATCAGCCGGCTGTTTTTAATAACAGCAAACCACTTTCAGGCACGCAGGGGTCTGTACTTGACCCTATCATTGCCATTCAATACAGAATTATAATAGAACCACAGCGCTATGCCGTCATCGACATAGTTACAGGCATTGGCGATACCAGGGAAACCTGTAATGGCCTGGTTGATAAATACCAGGATCGCCATCTTGCCAACCGGGCTTTTGAACTTTCATGGACCCATAGCCAGGTGGTGCTTAGGCAAATAAACGCAACAGAATCAGAAGCACAATTATATGGGCGCCTTGCAGGATCTATAGTATTTGCTAACCCATCTTTAAGAACCGACCCGGAAATCATTATTCAAAACCAACGGGGGCAAGCGGGCCTTTGGAGTTATTCCATTTCGGGTGATTTACCAATTGTGCTCGTAAAAATTGAGAACTCCGAGAATATTGAGCTGGTGCAGCAAATGGTGCAGGCACACGCCTACTGGCGGTTGAAAGGCGTAATGGTAGACCTTGTAATATGGAACGACGACCATGGCGGGTACCGACAATCATTACAAAACCAAATTCTTGGGCTAATTGCGCCCATTGTGGGTACCGAAGTAAAGGAACAACCAGGCGGCATTTTTATCCGCTCGAGCGACCAAATATCCAATGAAGATCGCATCTTGTTTCAATCCGTTGCAAGAATTGTTATTGCAGATAACCTGGGCAGCCTGGAAGAACAAATCAAAAGAAGACACCAGGTAAAATCTATTGTACCATATTTTAACCCCGAAAAATTTTTTCCAACTTTATCTACCTCCATTGCTCCTGCACAAGGACTCCTTTTTTACAATGGATATGGCGGTTTTTCCGGAGATGGAAAAGAGTATATAATAAATTCAGCAACGGACAATATTACACCGGCACCATGGATAAACGTATTGGCGAATCCAAACTTTGGCACCATCGTTTCAGAAAGCGGGCAGTCTTACACCTGGGTAGAAAATGCACACGAATTTAGATTAACCCCGTGGAACAACGACCCAATCACTGACCTGTCCGGTGAAGTGTTTTATATAAGGGATGAAGAAAGTGGAAAATTCTGGTCGCCCACGCCGTTACAAAGCCGAAGCAAATTGCCATATATAACCCGCCATGGGTTTGGGTACAGTGTATTTGAGCATATGGAAGATGGTATCCATACAGAAGCAACGGTATTTGTAGACATAGAAGCCGCAGTAAAATTTACCAGCATTAAATTCCGTAACCAATCATCCAGGCAACGCCGCCTTTCTGCCACCGGGTATATGGAGTGGGTGTTAGGCGATCAGCGGTCAAAATCGTTGATGCACATTGTTACAGAAGTGGAACCAGGCAGCGGTGCACTGCTTGCAAGAAATTCCTACAACACTGAATTTGGCAACAGGATTGTTTTCTTTGATGCCGATGGACTTTTTAAAACCTTCACTTCCGATCGGGCAGAATTCATTGGCAGGAATGGTACATTAAAAAATCCTGAAGCAATGAATAAGGCCAGGCTGCTCGGCAAGTCGGGAGCAACGTTGGATGCCTGTGCCGTATTGCAGGTACATTTTGATATTGCTGCAGGAGAAGAACATACGATTGTGTTTAGACTTGGCGCTGCAAAAGATTCAGTGGATGTGGCAAGCCTTATCCAGCAGTTTAAAGGAACAGCGGCTGCCCGGCACTCGTTGGAAACTGTCAAAAATTATTGGCAAAAAACATTGGGTAATCTGCAGGTTTCAACACCCGACCCCGCCATCAATATTCTTACAAATGGATGGCTTACTTACCAAACCATTGCAAGCAGAATATGGGGCCGAAGCGGCTTCTATCAATCAGGCGGAGCCTTTGGTTTCAGGGATCAGTTGCAGGATGTTGGTGCATTATTGTTCACCGATACGGGGTTGGTGAAAAAGCAATTGCTACTAGCTGCATCCCGCCAATTTAAAGAAGGTGATGTGCAACACTGGTGGCATCCGCCTGCCGGCCGGGGTGTACGAACAACCTGTTCGGATGATTATTTGTGGTTACCCTATGTACTGTCAAAATATATAACCCATACAGGCGATTTAACTATTCTTGATGAACCCGTGGGCTTTCTTGAAGGCAGGTTATTGAATTCCGGCGAAGAATCAAATTATGATTTACCCTTACGGTCCAATCATGTCGAAAGCCTGTACAATCACTGCATTAAAGCTATATTATTTGGCTTAAAATTTGGCGAGCACGGCCTGCCACTAATGGGCAGTGGCGACTGGAACGACGGCATGGATAAAGTAGGTGAACATGGCAAAGGTGAAAGTGTATGGCTGGCCTTTTTTCTGTATGATGTGCTGATGCGTTTTGCAGCAATTGCAGCGCTAAAAATGGATGAAAACTTTCGCAGCAAATGCATCATGGAAGCAGAAAGACTACAGGTAAACATCGAAAAAAATGCCTGGGATGGCAAGTGGTACCGTCGTGCATATTTTGATGATGGCACACCGCTGGGTTCTGCAACCAACGAGGAATGTCGCATAGATTCCATTGCACAAAGCTGGTCGGTTTTGTCCAAAGCAGGCAGCCCCGAACGAATACACATGGCAATGGAAGCAGCAAATTTATATCTTGTGGACAGGGCTGCAAATCTTATACAACTTTTTGACCCGCCATTCGATAAATCTGCCCTTAACCCGGGGTATATTAAAGGCTATGTACCTGGTGTAAGAGAGAATGGTGGCCAATATACCCATGCCGCTATCTGGCTGGTAATGGCTTTTGCCGCCATGAAAAACAAATCCCGTACCTGGGAATTACTTCAGCTTATTAACCCCATTTATCATGGAAATACGCCGGAGGCTATTGCAAAGTACAAAGTAGAACCCTACGTAATGGCAGCGGATATTTACAAACAAGAATTAAACAACGGCCGGGGTGGCTGGACATGGTACACAGGCTCTGCAGGCTGGATGTATCAATTGATTATTGATTCATTTCTTGGGTTTAAAAAGCAAGGAAATATCTTGTCCTTTGCTCCCTGCGTTCCACCGGATTGGCACTTGTTTACACTTGAATATAAATTCGGAGAAACAACCTATAATTTTACTTTTATTCAAAATGCAAATGAGCAGATGATAAAAGTAATGTTAGATGAAGTGCTGCAACCAACGCCGACTATTAACCTGGTTAATGATGAACAAGTTCATGTAGTGAAAATATATTTTGGGGATAACGCTGGCTGATAAAATAAAAACATCGTTTTATAGTGAGGAAAAACCATCAGCAACACTGTTTAAACCATTCCTGCAATTTGACGGTTTTTTCATAACGGTAATTTAATACCTTCATGCACTAAAAAACCTTCACCTAAAATTTAACTGCATGAAACAACGTTCGCTAAGTAACGGCTTGCTGGTAATTATACTGGCAATGTCTTTTTCAGGATTTTCACAAACAGACAGTGCCTTAGCCACAAAGCCCGAAAGTTTTGTTACCAGGCACAGTATAAAACTCGATAACAAAATTATTAACTACACAGCAACAGCAGGAACGATTATTTTAAGAAACGAAAAGGATGAACCTATTGCAGCATTCGGTTATACCGCTTACACAAAGGATGGCGAAACAGATTTAAGCAAACGACCTGTTACGTTTTCGTACAACGGCGGTCCGGGCTCCTCCTCCATTTGGTTGCACATGGGCGTAATGGGGCCAAGGCGGGTAGTCGTAAACGATCCCTCGCCAAACGGCCCAGCTCCTTATAAAATTGAAGACAATAATTACTCCATCCTGGATGTATCAGATATTGTAATGATGGACCCAGTTGGCACTGGCTTAAGTAAAGCCGTTGGCAAAGGAAAGAACAGCGACTTTTGGGGCGTAGACCCGGATATAAAATCTGTAAGCCTGTTTATCAAAAATTATGTAAATGATAACGATCGCTGGAACTCTCCCAAATACCTGCTGGGCGAGAGTTACGGCACTTTTCGCTCTGCCGGTGTAGCAGATCATTTACAGGAGCACCACGGCATATCTGTTAACGGAATTGTCTTAGTTTCAAATGTGCTGGACATCCGCACACTTTCATTTAACCCCGGAGATGATCTACCCTATATTGTTAACCTCCCTACCTATGCGGCCACTTCCTGGTACCACAACAAGGTTGCCAACAAACCTGCAAGCCTCGATGCTTTTTTAAAAGAAGTACGGGCTTTTTCAATGGGTGAATATGCCAATGCGCTGCTAAAAGGCGATCAGCTGGGAGCCGATGAAAGAGAGAAGATTTTAACCAAACTGGTTGCATATACCGGCCTGGGCAAAGACTATTGGGATAGGGCAAACCTACGGGTGGTACAGCCACAATATTCGCAGGAATTATTGCGTAGCACCGGTGTTGCAGTTGGCAGGCTCGATTCAAGATATAAAGGCATTGCGCAGAATATGTTGGCTGAATATGCCTTTAACGATCCGCAATCATCCGATATTGGTCCGGCATTCATCAGTGCTTTTATGCATTATTATACAACAGAACTAAAAGTAAGTAAGGAAAAAAATTACAACACAAGTGCTTACGGCCTCACCGATTTTAAATGGGATTGGAAACACCAGCGAAGCAATGGGTTATTCGGCGATGCAGCATCACCTTCTACAGCGCCGGATTTATTAAACGCCATGTCTTCTAATCCAAAAATGAAGGTACTGGTGTTGAATGGCATTTATGATCTTGCTACTCCTTTTGGCGGCACAGAATATACCTTCGATCATATGGGGCTGGATAAAAAGATAAAGGGTAATATCACCCAGAAATATTACGAAGCAGGGCACATGATGTACATCCACAACGAATCTGCAGCAAAATTTAAAAAAGATGTTGCTGAGTTTATTACCGGGAATTTAAAATAAAAAAATGCCAGTCACGTAGCGTCTCTTTTAAAAAAAGAGGCGCTTTATTATTTCTATCAAGCCGCATACTCTTTGTCGGCCTCCTAAAAAAGACGTTAAGAAAATTTGAATGTTTGGCGTTAAGAAATGAAATGGAAGTTACAGATGCATGGCTTTGCAATTTGCCTGTAGGTCGCACCTAAGCCGGGGTATATTCTGAAGATCGAGCTAATTTCATTTTAGCCGGACATTCAAATTTTTAGTCTTTTTTATGAAGCCTTGATCTTTCTTGTTACTTCTTTGCATCAAGGCAAAGAAGTAAATGGAGTCTTTTATTCTGGTTACGCTTTTGCGACTTACATTAATTATTCTATCAACCATCATATCAACGGATATCTTTTTCTTCAGGAATGGGTAATTCAATTTGAAGTTGGTTAAAATAATTCTCCTTTACAACATTGTAAAACCAGATAACATCACTAACATTTTCATGCCCATGAATATCTGCCAATTTAAATATAAGCAGGTAAACCATTCCTGCACTGGGTTTTAAATTAATTTTATTGCTGATGTGCTGCAGGCGTTCTGTTGGTGGTTTAATACCGGTAGCGGTAAACTCCCTGTAAAGCCCATAACTCATGTCGTGCAATTCAATGGTGCGGTAAATATTATTTTGTTGCCTGGGAAATGGAATTAAATCCGTACCAATAATTTCCATAGCAGCCATCAATGACACAAGGCCATGCCGCATGTGAGCAGGCTTGCCTGTTAAAGGATGAGGAATTATTTGGCATTTATCTTCTGCAGGTTTACCGATATCGTGTAACAATGAAACAATCCTTAATTCCTTTTTCACCTGTTTTACATCCAAATTCAGCAGATGCAGTATCGCAAACAATTGCCCATAAAAACCCGTAGCTGGCTGTCGAAAAATATTTTCAATATTATGGCAAACAGCTTCCAGGTGATGGGTAAGCATGATACCGCTGCCGTTCAGGTAGTGATTGTCTACCGTGTTAGAAGCCTTAACCCACCAGTGCGATCGCCTGATTTTGGTTTCTAATAATTGCGAATCGAAACTTATGATATCCATTAATATTGTTTCCGTTTAGCGTAATCTAGCAAATTAAGGCAACACAAAAAACCCACCCAAAGATACTGCTGCACCAACTAAAAAAGCCCCAAACAGTTCGTAGGAAATTTAATGTTGTATCTTCCTTTTCTCTAATAAAACCTTTACCAACTATGCCTGTTGCATCTGAATCAAAAAATAAGCTGGGTTTATGGACAAGCACCTCACTTGTGGCTGGCAATATGATTGGAGCTGGTGTATTTTTGCTGCCGGCGGCGCTGGCCTCTTATGGTAGTATTAGCCTGGTTGGCTGGCTGGTAGCTACCATTGGAGCATTACTACTGGCCAAAGTTTTCAGTAATTTGAGCAAGCTGATGCCGCAGGCTAATGGCGGCCCATACGCCTATTCTAACAAGGGACTGGGCGATTTTACCGGCTTCCTGGTTGCATGGGGCTATTGGATTTCTATCTGGACCGCCAATGCTGCCATCACCGTATCGTTGATAAGCGCCTTAAGCACATTTTTGCCCATTCTTGCCAACAATGCCATGGCTGCAATTTTTACCGGTCTTGCGTTTATCTGGCTACTAACATGGATCAATACGCTGGGAATTGTAACATCTGGCAAGCTTCAACTGGTTACTACAATATTGAAAATAATCCCGCTGTTGTTGGTTGGTTTTGTTGGTTTGTTTTATATGAAAGCAAGTGATTTTTTACCCTTCAATAGTACCGGGGGCAACAGTTTTTCCGCCATCACTACAACCGCAACGCTAACATTTTTTTCTTTTCTTGGATTAGAATGTGCAACAGTTCCCTCAGGAAGTGTCATCAATCCCGAAAAAACAATTCCACGTGCTACCATGTTGGGAACCGGGCTGGTGGCCATTATCTACATAGTAAGCAGCACCAGCATCATGGGTATGATTCCTCCAAATGTGCTGCAACATTCGGTAACCCCATTTGCAGATGCAGCGGCAATTATTTGGGGCAACGGTGCCCGGTATTGGGTGAGTGCAGGTGTTGCCATTGCTGCATTTGGAGCCCTCAACGGATGGATACTGATACAGGGGCAACTGCCTGCCGCCATTGCAAAAGACAAGTTATTTCCGGCTATATTTGGCAAAGAAAATAAAAAGGGAGTGCCTGCAACAGGAATCGTTATTTCCAGTGTACTGGTGTCTTTGTTGATGGTGATGAATTTTAGCAAAAGCCTTGCAGAGCAGTTTAAGTTTTTAATTTTGATGTCTACCTTTTCGGTGTTGCTGCCCTATTTGTTTTCATCTGCAGCTTACATCATTATCCGGATAAATGAAAAAGTTACCGGAAATTGGATACAGGCAATTATGCTGGGTTTACTCGCTTTTTCATTTTCGCTTTGGGCCATTGCCGGTGCCGGGCAGGAAACCGTTTACTGGGGATTTATATTTTTAATTGCCGGTACTCCGTTTTATGTGTGGATTATCCGGAATAACAAAAACGAATCAAATCATAAATAATGACAACTACTTTAACTGCTCATTCCGAAACAGGAAAAATACAATCACTGTATATTAAAAATGTGGAGCAGGCATTCATCAGCGAAGCCCATATTGACCTGCACTGGCAGGAGCTGAATTTTTTAAGCAAACCCGATTTAAACAATGCATTGGCAGAGTATACAGCGTTTGAAGCTGTCTTAAAAGAACAGGGCACCCAATTATTATATCTTCCGCTAGATGCAACTGTAAATATGGATTCTATTTACTGTCGTGATGCAGCCATCGCTACCAATAAAGGCATGATCATTTGTAACATGGGCAAAGCTGCAAGAATGCTGGAGCCTGCTGCAGAAAAAAAGGCATTTGAAGCCAATGGCATTCCGGTATTTGGCGCCATAACTGCACCCGGCACGCTCGAAGGCGGCGATGTTGCCTGGCTCGATGAAAACACGCTTGCCGTAGGACACACTTACCGCACCAACGAAGAAGGTATCCGGCAATTAACAGCATTACTGCAACCATTGGGCGTGGAGGTAATTACCGTGCCCCTACCCCATTATAAAGGCCCATCAGATGTATTTCATTTAATGTCTATCTTAAGCCCGGTCGATGTAAATCTTGCGGTGGTTTATTCGCCTTTGATGCCCATTGGATTTCGCAATTTATTATTGCAGAAAGGTTATCAATTGGTAGAGGTACCCCACGAAGAATTTGAAAGCATGGGCTGTAATGTGCTGGCATTGGCGCCTCGTATTTGTATGATGGTAGATGGCAACCCAAAAACAAAAATGGCATTAGAAAACGCAGGCTGCAAGGTGATTGTTTATAAGGGAGAAGATATCAGCGTAAAAGGTGGTGGCGGGCCTACCTGCCTTACACGGCCGGTGATGCGGTATAGATAATAGCAGGAGGAGAATCTTTTTTTAAATGATGATGGATTCCGGTAAAAAGGTTAATTCTTATTTTGAGGTGCTGAGATAAATATTAATTTTACAATACAGATTTCCTGGTATGTTATGATACACCATTAACAATAGTAGAAAGAAAGCTAAGTTAGTTTATAACCTTATTACCTTATCCTCCATTAAAATGAAAACAGCGGATAACAACCTGTTGGCAGAAATTTGGTGGACCCTTACTTCGGCATACATTATGATGAAGAATATTTTAAATGAACAATAAAAATTAAGCGATGATTAAGAGCTTCACTAATTGGTATAGAAATTTGAAACCTTTGAAAAGATTAGCTGTATCATTTATTTTGAATTTCCTCTATTCGCTTACTGCTTGGTTGATAGCAGAACACTTTGTTTTTGACGAGCAGCGTTCTTGGAAATATCATGTTTTTCATGCGACTTGGATGTCGTTCTTTATGACAATATTATTCAATTGGAAAGAACTAAAACAAATATTTAAGCCGCAGAACAGGGAATTAAATATTTCTGAAAAGGACAATTGACAATTTAAATGAACAATAAATCCGCTATACAAATAGGATTACTTTTAACTAAATTATAAATCAGACTGAACATCATTGCAAAGTAACTTTTACGGAAGAATATGAAACCTTTATTAAGTTTTATCAAAAGACATTAAACCCTGCTGGCAAACATTTTTCAAAATAAGGTAATAAGGTTGTATGCATTATTAAAAAAAATTTCTACTGAGGTTAAAGGCTATGCATTTCAGATTGCTGATTTCTTCAACCACTTACAAAAATCAAGGTATACTATTGGAAATTGCTGTATCTATATACCTGCTTTACAACCTCAAAATAAAAATTAGCCGATTAAAAAGTTATTATAATCTAAAACAACTTCATACCATAATACCCTACTAACGTAAATACAATACAGCGGGCCAAAACACCGATACAACACCAGGTGGCCATTTTGTGCATGTTTACATTAAAGCCAACGCCCACAGCAATACTTACAGGTGCACCTACCGTAAAAGTCCCTAACAACCCAAGTCCAACTATACCATATTTATCCCAGAGTTTATCTGCAAGCCCAGGTTTTTTATTGTTAACTTTTACAGCCGGCTTTCTGAATTTTGAAATGAGTTTCTCTATTTTTTCACCTAAATACGCCGCTACAAATACACCGACTATTCCGCCGGCTAAACTTGCAAAAAATATGATCCAGGGAGATAAACCAAAAGCAAAACCTGCAGGAATGGCTGCATAAATTTCGAAGGTAGCCAATGCAAATACGCTGATGATTTTGTACAACATACTAATTATTTTACACAATAGTAAGCTTTAAAAAAAAGAGTCTTATTCTTTACTTAAATCAAAATGTTGTATGGAGCTATTAAAATAAATCAATTATTTAACTTCTTCAAAAATCCCGGTCTGTCTATTTTTCCGCACGTTATCCCAGTTAAAAAAGCGGCCATTCATAGCTACATACACACCGGCAG
Source organism: Chitinophagaceae bacterium (assembly GCA_025360525.1). GTDB lineage: Bacteria > Bacteroidota > Bacteroidia > Chitinophagales > Chitinophagaceae > Ferruginibacter. The sequence goes on from JANYCA010000058.1 coordinate 62,473, forward strand.
GTAAAGATTGCGCAAATGCAAGGGCGCTGCCCAGGTTAAACAATCCATCGGAGCTGCCAAACTTGATGGGTATCATAGCGCCGGTAAGTATAATGGTTTTATTAACTATTTTTTGTGCCAGCACTTTTGCTGTATCCTGCATGGTATCTGTACCATGGGTTATTACAATCTTTGTTTCATCGCAGTTGTTGCATTGGTGTACTATCAGCTCCCTGTCATCTGCGGTCATCTCCAAACTATCTACCATCATCAGGGTTCTTATTTCAACAGCAACCTTGCTGCGACCCATTTCCAGCAAGTCGCTCAGGTGGGTATCTTTAAAATACAATTGCCCGTTCAGTTCGTTGTACTCTTTATCAAAAGTGCCGCCGGTAATAAATATACGGATAGCCATGGTAAGTTTTTTATCGGTGAAGGTAGCAGCATTTAGAAAACTGAGCTGTAAAAAAGTTCATCCGTTATATCTTACCCTGCTCATTTTTAAAATAATAAATTTCTGCCTTTGCTGCTGTTGTGAATATAATCACTATTTACTAAAACAAACGCCCCGGTTGTGTCTTTTCCTCCAACCGGCGAAGCGTTGTAATTTAATACAGTAATTACTTACCTATAATTTATAAATCATAGTGGGTGGTTAAACCAAACTTGTTTACCAATGCTGTGAATGATCTCAACATGCTTATGCTTTGCTAAAACCGTTTTGCTCCGTGCCTTCGGGTGTTGGTCAAAAGACAATTGGCGTTTGCTAAGTAGGTTGCTTATTTTAACGGCTTACCAACAAGGGCGATGCACTATTCATTTAATTACTTAAAAATATTCATCTCCTCATTATAAACCGGGCTATGTATGTTCAAAAAATTCAACACACTATGAAACACATGGTTTTGAGACAATGTTTTTTCAGGCTTTAGATGTTTGGTGCTGTCAGATACCCAAACGATAAAAGGAATTTCATACTGTTCTTTAGGAGCAATGCTCAATGGTAGCCCGTGGGTATACAGGTTTTTTTCGCCTAACGATTCACCATGGTCGGATACAAAAATCATGGCACTGTTATATGCTGTTAATTGCTTTAAATCTTCTATTATTTTATGCAGAATATAATCAGTGTACACAATAGTATTGTCATAAGCATTGATCAGCTCTTCATGAGAACATTTGGCTAATTCAACACTGTTACAAACTGGTTTAAACCTTTCAAACTGCGGTGGATATTTCTGGCTATAGGTAGGCCCATGACTGGTGCTTGTGTGCAACACGATCAGTATCTTATTTTTTCTACTGGCTAGTATCTGCTCTTTTAATCCCGTCAGCAGCACTTCATCGTAGTCGCATCCTTCTTTGCAATTTGCCTTTAAAGAATCTTTGTTTTGATAATTTTTTATGTGCAGCGGCGGTTCTCCCCAGTTGTTGCTCCTCCACACAACCTCTACGTTATTCCTGTACAAATAGTTAGGTAAAATTTCGTACAACTCATCTGTACTGGTATGCTCTAAAATGCACTTAATGCCCGCAGTAGTATAGGTGGCGCAGGAGGTTGCATCAAAATGAAATACATTACTGGTGGTGGATAGCAGGGGATTCGTGTTTTTGCTGTACCCATACAAAGAAAAGTTTTGCTTTCTTGCAGATTCGCCTATCACCAGCACCACAACGGATTTTTTATCATCTTTAATGGTGGCATTGGGTAATAGAATTTCTTGCTGATTCTCCTGCGCTTTGTGTACATAAAACAGAGAAAGATTTACAGAATAAGACCAAGGCATCGCAAGGCCGCCCAATGCTTTTGAGTTTTTATCTATCCACAGCCAGTTGCTTGCATTGGCAAATGCCAGAGTTAAAATAAATAAAAGGCTAACCAATGCCGTAATTAAAAACCGCTTAACAGGTTCCTTTATTATGTTGGTTTTAATGATATAAATGGCCGGAATAACAGCAAGTAGTATGATGTACACCACAAGTTTTATGGAGAAAAAACTGCTGGCTTCCTCATACCTGGTATTGAGTACATTGCCAACCATACTCTCGTCTATTATCACACTATATGTATTGACAAAATAAACCGCAATGGCATTGACAATAAAGAATATAACCAGCAAAAACTTACCAACAAACCGTGACAGAAAAAAAACCAGATAAAAAACAAAAGCATTCAGTACCAGCATCAGGATGATGAGACTGGCAATAATAATAATGCCGTTTATACTTTTATAATCAACGTTTTTACATACAAAACTGAAAAAAGGAAAGTGAAATAATATTAGACAAAGCAGGCTCATTAATACAGCAAAATGAGTCAGTTTCAAACTACTTTTAAACATACAGGTTGATAATTTTTGTATAGCAAGGCAGGGTTGCCTCGTGACCGTTGTTTCCTCCGGCCATTGTTTGTAAAAGGGAAAGCACTAAAAATAATAAAAATTACAAAGCTTAAGAGGTTTATGTTTTCAGGGACGGGAGAGATTGCCTTTTGTTGGAATTGAAATAAAAAATTGTTTGCTTAACCGAACGCCCCAATGTGTCTTTTCCACCAACAGGCGAAGCGTTGTAATTTAATATCGTAATTGCTTAATTATAATTTATAAATTATTGAAAGGCAGGATTTAAACCATCGAACATTTTTTACCAACTGATTACAAAAAACTATCTTCAATGCTTCACTCAAATCTCAAAAATTACACTAAACTTTAAACCAAATTGAGTATGAAAAATAAAATACAATTACTACCTGCCGGGAACGATGCTTTACCAAGAAGACAATTTTTAGGGAATGTCGTTAAAGCCATTTGTGCTACCAGCCTGCTGCAGTGGCCAATAGCAGCTATGTCAAATACAACATTTAAAATTGGTGATGGTATAACCGTACAACAAGTGATTGATATTATATTAAAGGAAATACCCGGGGTACCTTTTGCAACAACTGTTGATACCATTAAAAGTGGCAATGCTGCCAACAAGGTAACCGGTATTGTAACCACCATGTTTACAACCGTGGAAGTTATTAGGGAAGCGGTAAAACTAAATGCCAATTTCATTATTGCACATGAACCAACTTTTTACAATCATGCCGATGATATGCAATGGGTTCCGGGCAGCCGGGTTGTAGCAGAAAAGGAAGCTTTACTGCAAAAACATGGCATTACAGTTTGGCGCTTTCATGATTACTGGCATGCACACCGGCCCGACGGTGTTTTTTATGGCGTGGTTAAAAAAGCCGGGTGGGATAAGTACACCCGATCGGGCGACCAATGCATTACGCTTCCGGGAAGTATGCAGCTAAAGGATGTTGCCCAGCACTTAAAAAAATCATTGGGCATTGCCGGGGTGAGGGTGGTTGGTAACATGGATCAATCTTGCAAAAAAGTATTGCTAATGCCGGGTGCCAGTGGCGGCAAAACGCAAATGATTGAAGCAGAAAAAATTCGTCCGGATGCATTGGTAGTAGGTGAAGTGTACGAATGGGAAACAGCAGAATATATCAGGGATGCCAGGGCATTGGGTCATAACATATCGCTGATTATGCTGGGCCATGCTGTTAGCGAAGAGCCTGGTATGGAATGGTTGGTAAGCTGGTTGCAGCCTAAAATATCAATGGTAACGATTACACATATTGCGTCTCAAAGTCCGTTTAGCTGGGTTTAGTAAACAACTGCAAACTGATAAAATAAAAATGCAGCGAGTTATTCACTTGCTGCATTTTTATTAATTGTTTAAAGCAGGCTCAATTAAAAATAAAGGCATTGGCTGTTTTATTTGATTGCAGCAATAGCGGCTGCATAATCAGGCTCCTGGCCAATTTCAGGTACCTGTTGCTCGTATACGATTTCACCATGCGGATCTATCACTACTACGGCACGACTAAGTAAACCTTTCATAGGTCCATCGCTTATGAGCACTCCATAGTTAGTGCCAAAATTACTTCTGAAGTCTGATAACATTACCACATTGTTGATGCCTTCTGCACCACAGAATTGTTTTTGAGCAAAGGGCAGGTCTTTAGAAATACAAAGCACGGTTGTATTGTTTAAACCTGCAGCTTCTTCATTAAATTTTCTTACCGATTTAGAACATACACCTGTGTTTACACTGGGAAAAATATTCATTATTACGTATTTACCCTTAAAGTCGTTAAAGGTTTTCTCTTTTAAATCGAGGCCGGCCAGTTCAAAGTTTTTAGCTGCCGTACCTACTGCTGGTAATTTACCCACTGTATGAATAGTTTTACCGCCTAACGTAATTGTAGTGCCATCTACAGCAAATGCCTGCATTGCATGGCCTTGTTGACTGTTGTGCTTTTTGGCCTGGGCAAAACTTCCATTTGTTATCATAAAGCCAGCAGAAATAATTAACAGGCTTTTACCTATAGATTTGGTATAAATTGAACTGATCATGTTTAAAATTTATTTTTTGAAGTAATGAGTGCAAAGTAGGTAAAGGAGAGAAAGAACAAACAAACGCCAGATAAGTTTAACAGCTTTTTTACCTTGTAATTTTTATACAGTTTGTTTATTTGCCATATTACCTAACTAACATGGGCTTATATGCAAGGTTTAGTTTCATGTTGATAAAGTAAAACGACAGTAATAAATAGTCAATACTACATCTTATCAATATCATTTTTTGTCAATGGATAACGTGGGTATTTTTTCTGCTTTTGTTGCTAAAGTGCATTAAATAACTAATTGCTAAACCAAACGCCCCGGTTATGTCTTTTTTGACTAACCGGCGAAGCGTTGTAATCTAAGACTGTAATTACTTACCTATAATTTATAAATTATTGTGGGCTGGTTTCACCAAACTTGTTTACCAATGCTGTGGATAATTTCAACATGATTAATCTTTGCTAAAATCATTTTACCCGGTACCTTCTAATGTTGGTTAAAAGACCAACATTGGCATTTGCTGAGTAGGTTGCTTATTTTAAACGCTTACCAACCAGGGCGAAAAAACGGTAGCAATTAACAAATCGCTAGTTTGGCAATGCCTCCATTGAAAGTCTTATCATGCATTAAATTTATTTAATCGCCATTAGTTTTCATTAAGTGACTATTTTCACGAAAAAATTAAACATGGCAACAACAAAAATTACAGTAAACAATAACGGCTCATTAAAAGTGGACGGCGATTTTGAAGTGGTGGACAGAAATGGTGCGGTGTACAATTTACAGGGAAGAACCGTTGTTTCTTTCTGCCGCTGCGGTCTTTCAAAAAACAAACCTTTTTGCGATGGCGCCCACAATGGCCATTTTGAACATGAAGCCATTGCATTTGATCTTCCTCCAAAGAAGACAGTGTAATTGGCATTACCGAATTACCATCCAGACAACGCCCCGGTTCCTGCCAATGCGCCAGGCCGGGGTGTTGCATATTGTTAGTGTTGATAATTCAATAACCATTTGCTAAACCAAACGTCCCGGATGTATCTTTTCGAACAACGGGCGAAGAGTTGTAATCTAATACTGTAATTGCTCACTGAAAATTTATAAATTATTGTGGCTGCTTTTCCTACCCTTATTTACCAATGCTGTGGATGATTTCAATATGCCTACTCATAGCTAAAACCATGTAGCTCCCTGCCTTCAGATATTCGTCAAAAAGACCCACATTGGAGTTTCCTGAGGTTGCTTGTTTTAATGGCTTACCAACAAGGGCAAGTGGCTTGCAGGTTGAGGTAGCCTGTGTCTGTTGCAGTCGGGTTTAGCAGTTAATAACTAACTGAACAAAAACTCAATATCATTCTCAGTCAATGCTTTCACAAAGCCTTCTTCTTCGCCAATCAGCTCTTCTGCAAGTTTCTTTTTGCGCTGCTGCAATTGCATGATTTTTTCTTCGATGGTGCCCTTGCAAATCATTTTATAAGCAAATACATTCTTCGTTTGTCCAATACGGTGGGTGCGATCTATGGCCTGTTGCTGCACGGCAGTATTCCACCAGGGATCAAATAAAAATACATAATCGGCGGCTGTTAAATTCAAGCCGGCATTACCAGCTTTTAAACTAATCAAAAACACTTTTTCAATGGAATCTTGCTTCTGGAAAGTATTTACCAGTTCCTGTCTTTTGAGAATAGGCGTGCTGCCATCCAACCGGCAGAAAGGAATATTGCTTTTCTTAAAACTAATTTCCAGCAAATCCAGCATACCGGTAAATTGAGAGAAAACCAATGCCTTGTGGTTAGGAATGATATTCATCAATTCTTCTACGAGTATATCCGTTTTGATAGAGTCGTAGCAGAACAGGTCTTCATCCTTCACCAATTCGCCCGAGTTGCATGCTTGTCTTAGTTTGAGCATGCCAACAATTACACCCAGTTTGCCAGCGCCAAGGCCTTTTTCTTTAATGTCTAAAAAAATGCTTTTTCTTACTTTCTCCTTAATGGAATCATAAGCCATCTTTTGATTGTTGCCCATTTCGCACCACAAAGTACTTTCAATTTTTTCGGGTAAATCCTTAGCTACCTGCTCTTTGGTACGGCGTAATATAAACGGCGCCGTCAGTTTTTGCAGGGCTTTTATCTTTTCTTCATCATGGTCCCTGTCTATGGCATCTGCATATTCCCGTTTAAAAAATTCACGGCTGCCAAACATGCCCGGTAGTAAAAAACTCAACTGGGCATACAGGTCAAATGTGTTGTTCATTACCGGTGTACCACTCAATGCAATTCGGGTAACGGCACTTATCTGATTGACTGCCCTTGTAATTAGAGCCGATGGGTTTTTTATATTGTGGCTCTCATCAATAACAGCCACACCAAATGGTATGGTAGCAATTTTATCAATGTCTGCACGCATAGTGCCATAGGTAGTAATTACCACCTGCTCGGTTCCTTCGCACATGGTTTCAAAATTTCGTTGTGGACCATGGTAAACTGTGGAGGTAAGATGGGGGGCAAATTTGGTTAACTCCTGCTCCCAATTGTACAATAAACTGGAAGGGCAAATGATGACATGTTTTTGGCCAGGATTTTTTTCAAGCTGGTGCGCCAGGAAGCAGATTGTTTGCAGCGTTTTACCCAATCCCATATCATCGGCCAAACAGGCGCCTGCACCGGCTTCTGCCAATAGCACCATCCATTCATATCCTTTTTGCTGGTAATGCCTTAAAGTGGCTTCAATACCCGATGGTACTGCATAAGAGATGATTTCAGGTTGTTGCCATTTTTGCCATTTTTGCCACCATTCGTCCTTAATGGTTCGTTTTAAAACCTGTTTTTCATCAACCGATTTTTCTTCTGTTAATGCCATCCACCGGGCCACGGATATTTCCTTTTTTGAAATTTTACCATGCTTAATGATGGTGCCATATTGCTGAATCCATTCGTCGCCCAAAACTCCCAGGCTGCCATCTTTTAGCAGGATGGCCCGTTGCCCTGCCAGCAACATTTTTTGCAGATCGGTAAGTGCTACTTCCTCTTTACCGAAAAAAAGGCTCAGCTTAACTGTTAGTGTGTTGTCGTCGTTTTCTATTATATCAAGCGTGGTAACAGCTTTGTGGACAGAGTAGCGGAAATGTTTTAGCATGTCCATGCCTACCACTTGTATATCCTGTTCCAGTAAAAAATGATAGGCATTTAAAAACCATTGTTTTTTTTGTGCTTCTGCAAAGGAAAGATAATACCAGCCGTTGAGCTGTTTCACAAAATTGGGATGCAGTGCTTCCAGCAATTTTGAGAAGCGCTGTTCCACTGTTTTATTTCTTTGTACAACATATGCTTCGCCGGCCTTGGTTATTTCATAGGTGTCTCTAAAAGACCCTTCTACTAAAAATCCTTCATACATCCATTGCGGAGTAAGCACCAGGAAGGAACCGCTTATTTCGCTTAGCATTACCCGGTTGATGGGTAATACATCGATAATATTTTGTTCAAATAAATTGTTGCGGTTTACTTTATAATCTTCTTCCAATCTTGCTAAAATATGCTGCACCATATCTTGCGGTTGATGTTGAAATTGTTCAGGATTATTTTGATTCAGCCATTCCAGTGTTTGAAAATCTTTGAAGCTGAGTATAAAATATTCGTTGCCACTATTGAGTAAAAAATGAAAGCGGTTAAAATCATCGATGTCGTATGGAGTGGCATTTAGCAGTACCTGCGTTCTCAGCTTTAATGCATCGTTTTCTATTACTACCTCAAACTGCAAGTGGGGCTTATAGCTGCTAAAAGTGCAGGGTGCTGTTTTGGCACGCAATCTGTCCGTCCATAATTTATGAAACCATTTAAAAAGCGCTGCAAAAGGTTTCAGCCTTTCAAACAGGCCGTGCAATTCTCTCAAAAGTGCCAGCTCATAAAATTCTTTATAAGCCACACCTGCCCGGCCCGTTTTGTACTTCGACCGGATGCTGCTATTTCTGAGGTCGCTATGCCCCACACTAAAGTGAGCCAGTATTTCCTTTACAGCTTTGGGTAATTGGGGATGGGCTTTGTTAATTTCACGGCTCTCCAAATCGACTGTTTCGTACTTCACATTTGCCGCCAATTTGCGGATTTGCAATGTTTGCACAATGAATATATTTTTTAATAGTTGTTGGGGGGATAACAACAGCCCGGTTTTAGTTTCTACTTTAGTTGCCATGTTACATTTTCTTCGGCAGCAAACTTAATTGATAAACTAATATTACCATTTGGTGTGGAAAAGTTTATGACCGAGTTGGTAAACCGGTCCACTGCCGTGTTTCGTATCCCCGAACCACACGCCAAATTCGTGATTCCACGGCTAAAATTGGGTTCGTTGGAGTTTATGTTTTGCTTTATTGCTTAGTTTTTCTTTTGGGTATTGTGAATAAATAACTATTTGCGAAACCAAACGCCCAAGCTATGTCTTTTCGACCAACCAGCGAAGCGTTATAATCTTTATAATTTATAAATTATTGTGAGGTGGTTTCACCAAACCTGTTTGCTAATGCCGTGGATGATTTCAGCATGCTTATTCTTTGCTAAAACGGTTTTACCCGGTACCTGAGTCAGCAATATATAATTATAAAAAACTGATGTAATAAATAAGAAAAGATTACCCGATACACCCACCGCTGTACGAAATTTGCAGCCCGGTATTAAAAACACCGGTGTCTGCTCTGAAATAGGATTCAGGTATACCTATTAGAAATTTAAAAGAGACTTTGTAGCATCCGCTTACAAGCGGAAAGTCTACTTATAGAATTGTGCTTTTCAAATTTATTCTCGTCGTAAAAAAAAAGTTATGTAAAAGGCAAAAAAATATAGAATTATTTTTCTAACGGGTGCAGCATAAACCCATTTGTTAATCATAGTTCGGCTTACGCCATACTTCTTTGCCAGTTCCCGGTAGCCCACACCTTGCATTAAGTACTCCGTAATGGCTTGCTTTTTAATGTCCATTTTAGTTGTTTTTTAGGCAACCTATTTCAGGACAAGACAGAACGAATTGAATTCCTTTAGGTTGATTTTGGCTTGAGAAATCCGTTAACCTCCAACCAGTACATGAATGCATCAAACCAACGATTACTCGTTTTGTTAGGATTTCCAAGCCCGAATCCGTGGCCGCCGTTCTGGTAGAGATGAAACTCTACAGGTATGCCCGCTTTGTACCAAGAATCAATCACACCGAACTGGCCGCGGAAAAGGAAATCGTCGGATGCTATAACATTGAACATAGGAGGAGCATTCTTCGGCACTTCTACTGGGCCCATTCCCCCATAAATCGGACCTATGAAAGCCAGCTTCATTGTTTTCGAGTGAAGTGTTGAATGCATAGTAAGACCAGCGCCGGCCGAAAAGCCAATCATGCCTATTCTGATAGTATCGACACCCCATTCTTTGGCACGTTTCAGAATCATGGCATAAGCAGCCTCGGCGTCCGCAAGTTGGTTAGACAAATCTATCTGCGGAGGAGGTGATGGCGTTGCAGTTTTCGAAGTGTGGGATTTAGCAGAAGTAGTTGTGCGGGGGCGGTTCATCCATGCACTAAAGCTATCGAGTGATTCTGCGGTTGGGTGAAGCCGGTACTTAAGTACAAAGGCTGCAATTCCTTTATCTGCAAGCGCCTGAGCGACTTCCCATCCTTCGTTACCCATCGAAAGCCACAGAAAACCGCCACCCGGAGCCACGATTACGGCTGCGCCATTTGCAGTACCTGGTTTAGGAAGAAAGGGGGTAATTGTTGCTTTGGTAATGTTACGTGCCATTGGATCACCCCATTGGCGGAACCAGGTCTCCGATGCTGGCTGATTTTCGACACCTCCGGTGCCGAGGAATATTGCATTCGGTTCGGCAGGGGCTTTTAATGGATATATCATTCCATCCTGGGCCACTCCTGATTTAAATAATATCAGTAAAAAAATTACTAAAGTCGACCATTTGGCGAAGTTTCTGCAAATACAAATCATATAGATTATGTTTAATTCGATTTATGAAGATTTAAGTCTCAAATATTGCCGCTAACGGCCAGGGCTTGCTTCAGGGCGGGCATTCATTGCTCGTTCTGCCAGGAACCGCTGATGATTAAAGATATAAATGTAAAAGTTAACAAACAAAAGATCAACGATGCTGCCCAGCTGTTGCCCTGTGGTAAACCCAACTCAAGTAATTTTTTACTGATGCCCGTCTTATCTATCAACATCTTCATCTCCTTCATACCGTCTCAGGGCGTTACCATATTATCGCTGCATTCGTGCTGCATACTCATAATCAGATTTAAGACAGACTGGCATAAAATTGTCTACTGCAAAATATGGGTTAAATACGTTTTCGTTTTTTAAATTCGACCAACCGGCGAGGCGTTTTAATTTAATACTGTTATTACTTACTTAAAAAATTATAAATTATTGTGGATGGTTTCACTAAACTTGTTTACCAATGCCGTAGATAATTTCAACATGTTTATTCTTTGCTATAACCGTTTTGCTCCGTGACTTCGGTTGTTGGTCAAAAACCAATATCGGCGTTTGCAGGGTAGGGTGCTTATTTTAACCGCCTGCCAACGAGGGCGGAAAGCAGAAAACCCAATAGAGGCAAAAAATCATATTTTGTTGTAGTTCAATTTTTAATAGATTTTTTAAATAATAGCTGAAGCTACAATACGCAACTCTGTATTTGCAAATTAAAAACAACATTCATCTTTTTATTTATAATTGAGTAATTAAATAACCATTTTTACTTATCATGCTTAGATACTTTGGACAGCAGGGCACACACTTTGTACGCAAAAGCTAAGTGGCACAATATGTGAGGCAATATCGTGGTAGCTGCTAAAGCGGTGCATGTCTTAATTGTTTATAGTAAAATGCTGCCTGGTAGAGATTTTTATTAACTACAGGCAACACAATAAGCTATCACCAGTCAATACATTTCAAGACTAAACGCAGCTACACAGATGTATTTTATAAACCGGCCAATACCAGTTAAAGTAATGCTGGCAAGGCACAAAATTTTTTGCATGAAAAAATTAATAATTATTGCATTAGCCTGCTTTGCGGGCACCAGCCTAATGGCACAAAAAGAGAATGAAAAAAATGAATCGAAGAAGACAGAGAGAATGGAACACAAAATGTCAATGAAAAAAGATTGTGTAATGATGAAAGAAGGCAAAATGATGGTTATGAAAGATGGCAAAACAATGGCCATGACCAGCGATATGACCATGAGTAATGGCGCCATCGTAATGGCAGATGGTTCAGTAAAAATGAAAGATGGCACAACCAAGATGATCAAAAATGGCGACTGCATGTATATGGATGGCAAAATGAAGATGGGCCATACAACAAAACACAAGAGAATGAAGCATCACACTAAAACAAAGTAGAAAATTATAAAAATAGTAAATTATATCGAAGTCTCATTAAAGCCACTTTTTTAAGTGGCTTTAATATATGGCATGTTTAAAAGAAATTGCCGGGGTCTGCAAATTAAACTGTGTCAAAAAGTACTTTCTGCCTTTGTTGCCCTTGTGAGTTTAATAACTATTTGCTAATTCAAACGCCCCGGTTGTGTCTTCTCGACCAACTGGCGAAGCGATGTAATCTAACGCTGTAATTGCTTTCTTATAATTTATAAATTACTGTGTGCTGATTTCAACATGCTTTTTTATAACTAAAACCTTTTTGCTCCGTGCCTTCGGATGTTGGTCAAAACAGGCTGACCGAGAATTAAAAGAAAGCTTTGAGAATCGTGTAAACGGCTGTAAGTCTCCGTCACCCTAGCCGAGAGTTTTAATAAATGCTCGAATACTTGGTCAGCCTGAAAAGACCAACATCGGCGTTTGCTGAGTTGTTTGGTTATTTTAAACACCTAACAACAAGGGCGAATCCAACTCTTTTGATTTCTTTAACAAAGTGCTTTGTAAGGCAAGCGATGTGTTTTCGTATTTATACTTGTGAACATCCTGGTAACAAAAACCGCAGCTGCTTGTATTTGATAAGGTAGCAGTAAAGTTGAATTAGCAGGAACGTTCACCACACAGCTTTCTTTTTTAATTTTTAAAAACATTTTATGCGGAACTACTTTTCTTTTATCATGGCCATTATGTTTGTACTGTATTGTGGCTGCGGAACAGCACAAACAAAAAACAACAAATTCCCCAACCCGCCTGTTGCAAACACCAAAACTATCTTTCCTGTTAAGATGACTGATGAACGGTGGAAAGCCAGCCTAACGCCAAAACAATTTTACATTTTAAGGCAGGAAGGAACAGAACGGGCCGGCAGCGGTAAGTACGATCATTTTTATGAGAAGGGAACCTATTATTCTGCTGCTACTTTGCAGCCATTGTTCAGTTCGGAAGCTAAGTTTAATTCCGGTACGGGATGGCCAAGTTTTTACGCCCCCATTACGCCGGATGCGGTAATGCTGTTAAAAGACAATAGTGGCGGGTATGAGCGTATTGCCGTTGTGGACAGCAAAAGCGGCTCTCACCTTGGTCATGTGTTTGATGATGGCCCAAAGCCTACCGGCAAACGCTACTGCATGAATTCTGACGCACTCATATTTGTACCAGAAGGTGGCAAACCACCAATAAATTCTAAACAACAATAAACATATATTTTATGAAATTTTCATTAGCAGCTATCAGCATTTTGTTTACACTTGCTTCTTGTGCACAGCCACAAAAAAAGCCACTTACCATTCCATTAGGATCTGACCAAAAATCGCCACACGAAGCTGTAGCTTACTTTGCCGAAGGTTGTTTCTGGCATGCAGAAATTGTATTTCAAAGTTTAACCGGCGTACGTGATGCAGTATCCGGCTATGCAGGCGGTACCACAAAAAATCCATCTTATGATGCAGTGGGCACCGGTTCAACAGGGCACACCGAAACCGTACAGGTATTTTATGATCCTCAAAAAATATCTTACGCAACTTTAGTAAATGCCTTCTTGGCCAGCCAGGACCCGACAGAGTTAAACAGGCAGGGTCCTGATGTAGGAACACAATACCGTTCTGCCGCATTCTACAGCAGCAACAGCGAAAAGCAAATCCTTGAGACCGCTATCAAAGATCTTACAGCATCTAAAAAGTACAGCGATAAAATCGTAACACAAGTGGCCCCTTTCACCAATTTTTATCCTGCTGAAGCTTACCACCAGGAGTACATTGCTCACAACGGAACTAATCCTTATGTGCAGCGTGTATCCATCCCGGATTACCTGCGGTTTAGGAATATATTTAAAGGAAATTTTAAGTTGTAGCAGGTAAATAACAGCTGCCACCTCACCCCAACCCCTCTCCTCCAAGAGAGGAGTTGGGGTGAGGTAACCCGGCAGAGTGCCACTCACACCTAACAACCACAACTAATTCTCTTACATGAAAAGTAAATCCTTCTACCTCATTTTACTGGCATTGCCGGTAATGGCAATAAGCATTGCAGCCTTTACATCAACTCACAAAAAACCAGGCCAACCCTCACCCGTCACCATCGCAAACGGCTTTGCAGTAGTGGAATTATTTACTTCAGAAGGTTGTTCCAGTTGCCCTGCAGCCGATGAAACAGTTGCCCGCCTGCTGGCTAAAAATAAGGCCAATGTTTACGTCTTGTCTTACCATGTTGATTATTGGGATAAGCTTGGATGGAAGGATGAGTTTAGCAGTGCCAGCTTTACCCAACGGCAAAATCAGTATGCTTCGGCCTTTGGTTTAAATTCAATTTACACCCCTCAGGTGGTGGTAAACGGATCAACAGAATTTGTAGGTTCAGATGAAGCCAGGCTCAATGCAGCAATTGAGAGCAGCACGGAAAATCAATCTTCTTTTAACATCAGCCTTACTATAAAAAGAAACGCTAACTTCATAACGGTAATTTATGAGATCAATGGAAATACAGCGGGCCAGTTGCTGAACATTGCATTGATACAGCCAGAAGCTACCGTCTCAATTAAAAGAGGGGAGAATGGTGGCCGTACATTGCGGCATGTAAACATTGTGAGATCGCTTAAAATACTTGAAGCTGCTGGCAAAGGAAAGACTAACTTTAAAATTCCCGGAGACGTTACATCCATCCCCCTGCAGGTGGTGGCTTATACACAGGAGAAGAAAAGCCTGCATATTACGGCTGCTGAAAAACAATCATTATAAGTTTATGAAATCTATCAAAGAGAAACATTCGCTTGCTATGCGTTGGACGCATTGGGTAAATTTTCCGGTGCTGATGATCATGATTTGGAGTGGAATGCTGATTTACTGGGCAAATGATGTTTATACAATCACCATTTTCGGCCATAAATTATTCCAGTTTTTCCCAGCCGGATTTTATAAATTTTTCAATATCCCTTCTCGCCTGGCCGAAGGAATGGCCTTCCATTTTTTCTTTATGTGGTTCTTCGCTATCAATGGCCTGCTCTACGTTTTGTACACTGTTATCTCTGGCGAATGGCGGCAACTACTGCCTCAAAAGAAGTCTTTTAAAGAAGCCTGGCAGGTGCTGCTGCATGACCTTCATATCCGGAAAATATTACCTCCTCAGGATAAATACAACGCTGCACAACGCATCGCTTACACCAGTATCGTTGTAATGGGATTTGGCTCACTGGTTACCGGTTTAGCTATTTACAAACCTGTTCAGTTTTACTGGATCACCTGGCTTTGCGGCGGTTATACCATGGCCCGGATGGAGCACTTTATTTTAACGGTAGGGTATGTTTTATTTTTTCTTATACATGTTGTGCAGGTAATGATAGCCGGATGGAACAATTTCCGGTCAGTTATTTCAGGCTTTGAAGTGGTTAAAATAACGGCCCCGGTAATAACTAAAACAGCTGATGATGAAAAATCCATTTAAAAGAAATACTGATATAAAAACAGTATCGCAGCAGCAAATAAACCGCCGCAATTTTATCAGCTTTACTGCATTTGCAGGGTTTAGTGCAATTGCATATGGCGGCTGGCGCTGGCTTAACAGCCTGCCGGTAGAAACCAGCGGCACCACCGCTGGTGCTAACAAGCTTTTGCGAAGAGCACTCGATAAAAATGAGCTTGTACTGAGAAATGCTTTTAGCAATAATCACCTGGTGCAGACTTACCCCAAATCGATGGCCGCTAAGGTTGTAAGAGTAAACAGTAATATTGGGATGACGGACACTAGCTTTGATTCAAAGACATGGCAGTTAGTGGTTAACAGGAAGAATGGCACTCAACTAAAACTGGGTCTTGATGATATCCGCAAGCTTCCCAAAACAGCAATTGTTTTCGACTTTAAATGTGTAGAAGGCTGGGACCAAATCTCACATTGGGGAGGCGTTAAATTCAGCGACTTTATTGCTCATTACAATTTACAGGAAGAAGCCGCTATGCAGTATGTGGGTATGGCTACGCCAGATGGAAAATATTATGTAGGGATGGAGATGGCCAGTATCATGCATCCGCAAACATTACTTGCTTACGAGGTGAACGATCAATTACTCCCTGATAAACATGGGCATCCTTTGCGGCTTATTGTTCCTGTAAAGTATGGTATCAAAAACTTAAAACGTATTGGTAGCATCAGCTTCAGCGACGAGCGTCTGCCAGATTTCTGGGCAAAAAGAGGATATGATTATTATTCCGGATTATAGGTTGAATACAATAATGTCTCCCTGATTGGAAATAGAAACAGTCACAAACTTGCAGCAATTTTTATGTGCATACCCTTCTTTGTCTGTCGTTAGGTGTTGTCATCAATAATTTTAAGATACCATTTTAAGCAAGCACACTTTCTGCGGAGATTATATTTTCAGTAGAAATTTCATTTCCTTTTTTCAAAGGCTCTTATTACGCTGAATTCTTTGCGGAGAATTTGTAAGGCTTCTTGGTTAGTAATGGATTTTTCTTTGCAATAGTCTTGTAAACTTATTTGTTTACAGAATAATTGGTTTATGAGCGGTGTATCTTCAAATTGCTTTAATCTAAAGCCATATTTAAATTTTAGTGGGTAGTGCTCTTGTGCAGTTTTTAGAATAATACGTATAAGAGTTATGCAGTAAGCAGGGTATTTTTCCTGATTTATGTCCTGTTCCTTTACTTTTTTAAAAGTACTGGTTAAAAGTTCTTCTGCTTCATTCTCATTTGAATAACAAATTTGTAATGCTATGCCATACAGCATTGAGCAATATTTATCATAAATGTTTTCAAATTTTAAATAGCTCATCATTACTTAATTATTTGCTGATAAAATGAGTAAGTAAATTAAAAATAATTAGCCATTAAGAGATTTCGATTGGTTAAGTCGAATAAAAACCTAAGTTTATTTATTAAAAGCAGCTTTTAATTTTGAAACAACAAGAGCTTGTGCATCTTTAGCTTCCGGAACCACAGCAGCCATTCCAAAAAATTCATGCGTTACACCATCATACATTTTATAATCAGTACTCACATTCGCAGCTTTAAATTTATCGCTGAGTAATTTTCCTTCTGTTTGCAATGGGTCAATTTCAGCACAAATAATTAATGTTGGCGGCATGCCGGATAAATTAGCTTTAACCAAACTAATACGAGGGTCACCGGCTTGTGCAGGCGAACTCAATGCATTCTTTACAAACCAGTTCATCATTGGTTTGTTTAGCGGTTTTGCTGCTGCATATTTTGTGTAGCTTTCACTTGCTGTATCATTATTTGCAACAGGATATATAAGCACTTCATATACCGGCATTTTTATTTTTTTGTCTCTTGCCATCATGCTTACATTGGCGGCAAGATTGCCACCGGCACTTTCACCAACAACTGCAATTTTTGATGTATCACCTTTCCACGAAGACGCATTTTTAAGAACCCATTTATAAGCATCAAAACAGGTAGTATGCGCCGCCGGAAATTTATGCTCAGGACCTTTAGGATATTCTACTGAAACTACAATTGCCTTTGCCTGTTCGCACAAGCCCTGCGCACTTGCACTATACACATTAATATCAGCTATTACCCAGCCACCCCCATGATAATATACAATAACCGGATATATAGAGTCAGCATCTTTTGGGGTATAAATTCTCACATGTGTTGTGCCACCGATTACGGAAATATCTTTCCCAAGGGTATCGCATAATGCAGGAGGCATGGCCATATTGTGTTCTTTCATAACCGCCATTACTGCATCTGTTGGTGTGGGTTGCATTCTTGCTTCTGCAGCGGTTAGCGTTTCAATTGGTTTACCGCCAAGGCTTACAAGTTTTTCAATTACTACCTGCATTTCGGGTTTTAGAGTTAAACCCCAGGATGGTGCGGACTCAGTAGGTTTTAATGATACCTTGCTGTTCTTATGTATTATACTGTCGGTTGTTTCTATTTGTATTTCATCGCTTGATTTGGAAGTATTGTTGCAGGAAAACATTGTAAAAGCAATAGTGCAAAAAGCTAAGTGCTTATAAATGCTAAAAAATTTTAATTGCATGATTGATAGTTTTTAATTTTAAAATGAAAGCGATGGAAGCATAGAAACAATATCTCTAACTATTCCCAATGGTTGAAAATAGCGCAAATACAATACCGCCTTTTTTTTAGAGAGAATGCTGCAAATGGGCTTTACTTTAAAAAGAAACGGGGATTTGGTTCTACATAGTGAAATTTATTGATAAGTGCAGCTATGATTGTGCGGCCTAAAGTTACTGGACCTCTATGCCCATCGATTTTTTTTCTAAAAGTAATGTTGATTTCCGCCATTGCTTCGTTCTTGATTTTATAAACTTCCCCTTCTCTATAATTTTAAATTTGTTTTGCAATTGAATTAAATATTTAGATGTCACAACTTTGGCTAACGGTAAACAATATGAATGCAATACTTTCCCCCGGGCATACCCATTAAACAATTTTTTTATTTTCCTAACAATTAAATGCGTTTTATATAATTAGCCCAAATTTTTCGGCTGCTTATATCTTTTTCTGCCTTCGTTGGTAATTTGCATTTAATAACTATTAGCTAAAACAAACCCACGGTTGTGTCTTTTTCAACCAACCGGCGAAGCGTTGTAATTGAATACTGTAATTACTTACTTATAATTTATAAATTGTTGTGGGGTGGTTTCACCAAACTTGTTTACCAATGCTGTGGATGATTTCAACATATTTACTCTTTGCTAAAACCCTCTTTGCTGCGTGCCTTCGGATGTTGGTCAAAAGACCAACATTGGCGTTTGATGAGTAAGTTGCTTAATTTAAACGCTTAGCAACAAGGGCGACAAAATAACCCCATAAAAAAAGCCTCTCCAATAAAGAAAGGCTTTAGCAAAATACAGCTCTAATTATTTTAAGCTGCTTTGTTGGTGCTGCGAGGCATTACAAACTCAGATACTTCGTTGCTCACCGTTTCCTGCTTTTTGGTGCCATAGGCCCTTACCCTAAACCAATAATTGGTTCCCTGCTCAAGGCCGCTGATTACCATTTTGCGTAGGCTGCTACCCGTACCCTGCCAAACAGTGTTAGCTGTAACAGGGTTGGGTGCCCATTCGTAGCGGTAGCTGATGGCATTGTCAACCGCTTTAAAACTTACCTCTACCGAGCCCGGATTGATAGCCTGGTTAATGGTAAGATTTTCCGGTACGCCCAGCACAGACGGTGTTGGCTCCTTGGTTAGGGGCAAACCGCTGCTGATCAGCATCTCGAGGTTGCCATCGCTCAGCAGGTTTACGTACAGGCCCCAGCTCCGCATTAAACCTTGCAGGGCGTTTTTTTGTACGTTTTTGTTGGCAATTGCATCCCTGTTGCCGGTAGAGGCATTGGCCATGGCGGTTTCAAAATTGTCTGCTGCTATTGCCATGTTGACTGCAGTAGGTACAATGTTGGGGAAGTTGGCATTGGCTGTCATCTTAATAATGGCAGCTCTGGTGGTTTGCAGTAAGCTGGCTTCTGCAATACCTTCAAAATTGATTTTACAATTTCGCATGTTTGGTTGTGTTTATGGGTTAAAAAAAATAATTTGGATATTTAAATAACGCAGGTACTTATAACTTTAGTATATAATTTTAAATAATACGGTAGTGCTGTACACGTTTTCAGCAATAAAATTAACCTGTAAATATGGGTTCTTTTTATCATAACAACCTCATAGAGAATATAATATAAACACACTTTCTTGCCCGAAAAAATAAGTAAATATTTTTTAAAAAAAATTTCCTTAAACCAACAAAAAACAAATTATTTAAAACCAAAAATGGGCAATCTGCTGGCCAGAATAGCCATTACCTTGGTCTACTTTTGCCCTTACCTGGGGTTACTTATGGGCTTACCTGGGGTTACTTATGCCTCTACCTTGGGCTACTTACGGGCTTACCTAGGGCTACTTATGGCCTTACCTAGGGCTACTTATGGGCTTACCTAGGGTTACTTATGCCCTTACCTAGGGGTACTTTTGGCCTTACCTAGGGGTACTTTTGGCCTTACCTAGGGTTACTTATGCCCTTACCTAGGGTTACTTATGCCCTTACCTAGGGCTACTTTTGGCCTTACCTAGGGTTACTTATGCCCTTAACTAGGGCTACTTATGGGCTTACCTAAGGGTTAGGTTTGCCCTTATATAAGGTTATGACGATATACTTTTTAAGGAATTGTAAGCTATAGATGAAAAAGGAAATTATACAAAAAATGATTATTTGCGGAAGTAATAGTGTTGTATTAAAGTTTATTTCTCCCCTTTGTTTTTATAAAGTTTATTCCGAGCAACGTCTCTCCATCAGCCTTTGAGCAGCGCTGAGGACGTTGCGCCTATTTCGTTAAGTTCTATTTTATTGGCACATTTATATGCATCCATTTTGTTAGCTCTTCTTTATTAACACCGCAACGTCCTTGCTTTGCTCATAGCTATGTTAAGAGACGTTGCTGGGAATAAAACTTTGCAGTGTTACTTTATTCCCTTACCTATTATAAATTCTCTTGCAGGCGCAGGGCTCCGGCCCTGTGTCTCCCCTGTTACTAATCTTTAAACATCACAAAGACTGGCACATCCGGCAACACGCTAATGTTAAACTATTATTGTTTCAATTAATTCAATGCGGAAGAAACAATGCCGACTCCGGACGGAGTCCGGCGCCTGTTTGAGATTATAGCCGTGATGGTAGTAAATATTTGTATGCTGTTTCCCTAAATTGTTTTTGAATATAAATCCTATATTTCAATTGATTCTTCTTTAATTTTCTAAAAGACTTTTCATCATACTTTGATCGGTTTTTTAGTTTTATTATGTCAATAAAACATATTCTTTGCCATCTTTCATCCATATTTGGAACCATCAAAAATTCCTCTAAATATTTTGCATCAACCTCAGAATAAGAAATATGATAAGCGATACAGTATAAAATTATATCAGCATATTTATGAGTGTAAGCTTTTAATCTATCTTTTAAAATTTCTAGAACTTGCTCTCTGTTAAAATGTTTTGAAGACATTAACGATCTAAAAAAATCTCTAAATTGAACAATAAAATCTATAGTTGATAAAGTGTAAAGTAATCCAAATTCATTTTTCTCCTCTTCAACTAAAATACCTTTATACAAATTATCAAAGGTGTCAATCAAACGTTCGGTCAAAATTCTTTTAGAATTATTATGCATTAAATAACTTGCTTGAAAACATTTGGATAATAATCGTAAATAGGCAAAGTTTTGTAATGTATTTGTTGGGACTACAGTTTTTATAACCTTTTTTAGAAAGACATCTCTTTTTGGCTGTTTACCAGAATAAAATATCATTACGTTTGACCACCAGTTATCAAAAAAATATTCGCAAAATATATCTTCTTCAGAATCATCATAGGCAATACTTACAAAATACTCTTGAAATGCTTGATGACTAAACATACATTTTCCATTTTTTTCGTTGTAATGAAATACGCCTGACCTTTCTTTCAAATTATTTAAGAACTGATCTATATCATTTAATTCCTGATATCCATATTCCTTTTTTATCTTATTTAAAATGTCAATCAAAACATCTCTCTCTATTACAGTTGTCTCTTGGATATGCAGGTCTTTTGCAATTAATGCAAGAATATTTTTTGTTTCTTCAAATTTGTATTGTAAAGAAATACCTTTTGTGGTATCCCATCTATTTAAATAGTAATCAGTAAACTTGTTATATAACTCAGTGATGTTCGCAGGCAGTTCCTCCAAATCAATTTCTTCCTCTCGATACAAAATTGCCATTAAGCTTAATGCCATTGGGGTCCTTGTCAAAGAATTTGATAATTGGGAATCCTTAATTGCCTTTATAAAGCTTTCAGCTTTTATTTTGCTCCCTGGAATTAATCTTTTCACCAACTGAAAAGCTTGACCAACATCAAATGGTAACAATTCGATTTTTTCAAAATCTGGCAATAGATTTTTCTCTTCTATAAAATCAATGTCTCTAGTTGAAAAAATGATTTGTAGCTTACAAAGTTTATAAGTCTCTAAGAACCACTTTTGAAATGTAGAAATTTTAGTAATAAATCGTTCTCTTTCTTCGTTATTGCCAATTTCATCAATTCCATCTAACAAAATACATATTCTACTAAAATCATCAACATTTAGGGATTCTCCATTAGAATTATTTGTGTAGAAATTAGTCACTTCATTCCAAATATTTAATTCTTCTGAATGTTTAAAGTGAAATAATTCAAAATAAAATGGAGCTATGGGTTTGTAGGCTCCCCTTTTTTAGTACATGTTAAAAGTAGAATATCTTTTGGTTGCTGCTCTTGTTTTGTTGTTACAATATAGCAACGATTGAATGTGACTTTATCCCTCATTTTAAACGAATGATTGTTTGTTCTGTTGTTGAATAATGCTTTGCTGTTGCTGTTCAATCATTTGTTTAAAATGAGGTTCCGCCGGAAGGCTTTTTATATTTTTGGCTTTATACATTCTTGGCGACAGTCCTCCCAA
>JANYCA010000080.1 GCA_025360525.1 Chitinophagaceae bacterium
TGGGTAATCGAGGGGGCTCGAACCCCCGACCCTCAGAATCACAATCTGATGCTCTAACCAACTGAGCTACGACTACCGTTTTTAATACAGGACGGCAAAAATAATAAAAAACATGGCTTAAGCAAAATTACATTTTTAATAAGTGGACTTTTACAAAATGCAGCGCTAAAAAAACAGGCAGTCTTAAAGAATATACCATTCATTTTTGCTTTAATAAGCGTTGGTTTTATTGCATTTTTTGAGGCTTTATATTTTTATTTAATGTTCCTTTGCAGTCACAAACATCTTTTATGCATTGGACAGGATATATTATTACCCTCCTATTATCAACTTTTACCGGCTGGGTTACTACCTGGATAGCTGTAAAAATGTTGTTTCATCCCCGTAAACCAATTAAATTACCCGGCTATACCTTGCAGGGAATCTTCCCCAAAAACCAACGGTTGATTGCAGAAAAATTAGGACAGGTAGTAGGAAAAGAATTACTGTCTTTTGATGAAATAGAACAAAAAGTAACCAACCCGGAAAATCTGCAAAAATTAAAACCCGAAATAGAAGCCCATATAGACAGTTTTTTAAATAACAGGCTAAAGGAAGTTTTTCCCATGCTATCCATGTTTATGGGAGAAAAAACCACTAATCAGTTAAAGGAAGCTTTTTTATTGGAACTCGAAAATCTTTTTCCGATACTGATGAAAACCTACATGAACAAATTACAGCACGACCTTGACCTGGAAAAAATTGTAACAGAAAAAGTTGCAGCATTTTCTTCTGAGAAACTTGAAAATATTCTTCTACAGATTACCAAAAGAGAATTTAAATTCCTGGAATTTATAGGTGGCTTTTTTGGCCTGCTGATAGGTATTGTGCAGGTAGTAATAGCGGCACTAACCAAATAATTTTTTGTTGCAGTGTATGCCCTATTTACCGCTCATCAATTAAACGACGGTTCGGTTAAACTTTAAAGGAGAAATTTGGTCTTCAGTTAAGTTATTTATCTAAAAAACTACTAATGATGAAGCGATTTATTTGTTTTCTGGTATTTATTTGTTTTACAGGTATGGTGTCGGCACAAATTCCCGGGGGGGGCGCAAACAGGGCTGGCGGACAAAATATGAATGTGGGGCATTTTTATGGAAAAATTGTAGATGCGGCTACCAACAAAGGTATTGATGCAGCTTCAGTTCAGTTGATTCAAAATAAACTCGACTCGGCAACCAAAAAGAGAAAAGATGTAGTTGTGGCCGGAATGCTTACGGATAAGAAGGGAGAATTCAGCCTGGAAAATCTGGCCGTTCTTGCATCTTATAAATTAAAAATTACTGCAATTGGCTACAAGGATATTGAGCAGAAAGCAGTATTTGATATGAATTTGGGTGAGGCTAAACCTAATGATTTTACCAGTATGATTAATGCTGCTGACAAAGATTTAGGCAATATAAAAATGCAATTAGATGCCTTGCAATTGCAGGAAGTAATCATCAGTAATACAAAGCCTTTGCTTACCATGAGCATTGATAGAAAGATTTTTAATGTAGAGAAAAACCTAACGAGTGTTGGAGGTACAGCTGTTGATGTAATGAAAAGTATTCCCGGATTAAATGTAGATATTGATGGCAATGTAAATTTAAGGAATGCGACGCCACAGATATTTGTTGATGGCAGACCAACTACAATGACACTTGAGCAAATACCGGCTGATGCTATTGCTACTGTGGAAATCATTACCAATCCTTCAGCAAAATTTGATGCATCAGGCGGTGGTGCAGGTATCTTAAACATTGTAATGAAAAAAAACCGTAAAACCGGTTACAATGGAAGTGTAAGAACCAGTATCGACAGCAGGGGCAAACCAAGCATTGGTGGCGACATTAATATCAGGCAGCAAAAGATTAACTTTTTTGCTGCTGGGCAGCTTGGATTCCGGAAAAGTATCAGCAAAGTTTATACAGAAAGAACCGATTTTTTAAACAACGCTACGGCGCATTTTATACAAAACAATGCCCCGGTAGGCCAGGGAATATTTGGTTTTGGAAGAACTGGTGTTGACTACTTTATCGATAATCGTAACACCATTACTTTGTCCGGGAATTTAAGCAAAGGCCAGTTTAAAAATAACGACCTGATAAATATACACAGGGATACTACTTTTAAAAATTTAAACGGAAACGACAGTATAAATAGTGATTATGGTAACAGAAGCAGTTACAGCAAAAGTAATTTCAGAAACGCAGGAGCTACATTTAGTTATAAGCACAACTTTAGTAAACCAAATAAAGAAATTTCTGCGGATATAAATTATAACAGCAGTAAAAATAGTAACCTGAATGAATTTGCAACCCAATATTTTACGCTATCTAATGCTCCAAAATCGCCCCCTGTTTTTCAAAAATCTGAAGGTGGTGGTAATTCCGAACTGCTTACTTCTCAGATAGATTTTTCAAATCCAATTAACACTAAAATGAAGATAGAGGCAGGTGCCAGAATTGCATTAAGAAATTTTTATAGCTTCAATAACAATTACATTAAAAATCCACAAACCGGAGAATATGCCAGTATAGCCTCCTTAAATAATACATACGAATATAAAGACAAGGTGTTGGCTGCTTATGCAACCTTTGCTCAACAATTAAATAAATTTAATTACCAGCTTGGATTAAGAGTAGAAAGTTCTAAATACGACGGAACATTGATCACTCAAAACAAAAGCTTTTCTAATAAGTTTCCTTTTAGTATGTTTCCAAGCGCTTTTGCAACCTATAAACTTACAGAAAAGCAAGACCTTCAGGTGAATTATTCAAGAAAAATTAATCGGCCTAACTTTTTTCAACTAATACCATTTATTGATTATACAGATTCATTAAACTTATCAAAAGGCAATCCCGATTTAATCCCGGAATTCACCAATCTTTTTGAATTTTCTTATCAAAACCAAATAGCAACCGGGCATAACTTACTGGCTACCCTTTATTATAAAAACACCGACAATGTAATATCCCGCTTTCAATACAAGGATAAAAACCCAAGCCCTGTTGGAAAACCTGATTCTTTATTATTTACTACCTATGCCAATGCCAGTGTAACCTATACGTATGGATTAGAACTTACGTCAAAAGATAAAATTACCAAGTGGTGGGATTTAACCACCAACTTCAACTTTTTTAATACCACCCTTAACGCAAGTAATTTGCCAGGCGGAGTAAATAGCAGCCAGGCAAGCTGGTTTGTAAAAATCAACAACAGTTTTAAATTTCCAAAAAATTACTCTATCCAACTTAGCGGCGATTACCAGGCCAAAACATTGGTTGCACCGGGTGGTAGCGGCGGTGGTGGACGTGGCGGTGGTCCCATGTTTGGTGGTGGTAATACACCCTCTGCACAGGGATTTATCAGGCCAATTTATGGGGTGGACATTGCGCTGAGAAAAGATTTTTTAAAGAACAATGCAGCTTCTTTAACACTGCAGGTTAATGACATTTTCAGAACAAGACTCAATAGCACTTTTTCCCAATCAGTTTTCTTTGCGCAAAATTCGGAGCGAAGAAGAGACTGGCAGGTTTTCAGACTCAATTTTAACTGGCGTTTTGGCAAAATGGATGTTTCTTTATTTAAACGAAAAAATAATAGGATTGATTCCGAAAGCATGCAGGGAATGCAGGGAAACAACTAACGAATTATACAGCCGTTACAGCAGGTTTCAATTTGTTCAATTATTACCTGCCAACAAATCTGATTAAAAAAGCAGCATTGAAAAATGTTGCTTTTTTGCGTAAAATATTTAAGTTAATTTGCCGCCTTACATATAAACCCTTTTCATGAAGAATATTAGTTTTAAAGCCATTGCACCGCACCTGGTAGCTATTGCGATATTTTTATTAGTAACAGTAATATTTTGTAAGCCGGCATTGGAAAGTGGCGTGATTTTACAACAGAGTGATGTAACTGCCGTGGAAAGCATGAAACACCAGAGTGAAATGTACAAAGAAAAAAATGGGGTGTACCCACTTTGGATAACAAGTATGTTTAGCGGTATGCCAGCCTACAATATAATTTTTGAAGGCCCGTTTTCCCCTTTCTCTTACATCAACAAAGCGTTTCAACTGTGGCTTCCCAAGCCGTTGAATTTCTTTTTTTTGAGTTGTATATGCTTTTACATTTTTTGCATGTGCATAAAAATAAGGCCTTTCATAGCCATCATGGGCAGTCTTGCTTTTGCCTATAGTACCTACAACCCCATTTTGGTTGTAGCAGGACATGATACTAAGTTACTGGCCCTTGCCTATGCCCCTGCCCTGCTGGGTTCTATACTTTTGTTGTTTGATAAAAAATATATTTCCGGCTTTGTGCTCACTGCCTTGTTTGCCAACCTGCATTTAATGCAAAACCATCAGCAGATAAGTTATTACCTGTTTATTATTATTGGCATCATGACATTGTTTTATGTTGCTACATGGATAAGAGATAAAGAGCTGTTGCATGGTGTTAAAGCAATGGCGCTGGCCATTACTGCGGCTGTGTTGGCAGTAATGATCAATGCCATTTTATTATTTCCGGTATACGATTTTGCCAAATATTCAAAACGTGGCGGGCAACTGGTTATGGATGAAAAAGCAGGTACCACCAGCAGCAAAAATACCAGCAATAAAACCACCGGTCTTTCAAGAGACTATGCTTTTCAATGGAGCAACGATAAAATAGAATCTTTCACATTGATGTTTCCCGGGATAGCCGGCTACGGCAGCTATTTTTCGCAACGGGATGGGGAGTATAATATTTTTCCAAAGCTGGATGAAAACTCTCATGTAGCAACTTACCTGGTAGAAAAAATAAACATGCCCGAGAACCAGGCCGATGAAATGGCTGCCAATTTATCCAGCCGGGTGTATTGGGGCGGCAAACCATTTACCAGCGGACCTGCTTATGTTGGTTCCGTTATTTGTTTGCTTTTTCTACTAGGAATGTTTATGCTGGATGGCAAATATAAATGGTGGATATTATCTGCAAGTGCAGTTGGAATTATTTTGGCCACGGGCAAAAATATGCCCGGCATCAATAATTTCCTCTTCGAATACCTGCCGTTTTACAATAAATTCCGAACACCGGAAATGGCCCTGGTAATACCGGAATTATTATTCCCGATGATAGCAGTATTAACGGTAGAAAAAATAATTACCGGAGATACAACTGAAAACATAAAGAAATTTAAATTGGGTGCAATTGCCGCGGCAGCCTTATTTGTAATTATTGGCGCTTTTTATTTTACTTCGGATTATAGCAACGAAAACAAACAACGTACAGCTGCTATAAATACTGCATTTTCTAAACAAGACAGCACTTTAAACAACCAGTTACAGGAGATCAACCAAAAATATGAAGCCCAGTCTGATAACAGGGTGTACGAAGAATTACTGTACCAAAGCAAGGGCGATACGCAGATTGCCAAAGGATTACTTACCGCACTAAGAAAAGACCGTGAAAGTTTTTTTAGAAATGATATTGTAAGGGCGTTGTTATTCTCTCTGCTTACATTGGCAGTAATTGGCCTGTTTTTGTACAAGAAAATAAACAGCACCATTGTAATGATTGCATTGCCCCTATTGGTAGCTTTTGATTTAATCCCCTTTGGGATGCATTATGTAAATGAAAAAAGTTTTGAAACAGCCGATAAGTACCAGGCTAACCAGTTTACCCCTTCTGAAGCTGATACACAAATTTTGAAGGATAAAGATCCCAACTACAGGGTATTTGATATGTCCGGCGGTGATCCTTTCCAAGATGCAAAGCCTTCATACTTTCACAAATCCATCGGTGGGTATCATCCGGCAAAAATTGGTATTTATGATGATTTAGCCACTTACCAGTTAAGCGGACAGTTAAATCCAGCGGTATTAAATATGCTCAATGCTAAATATTTAATTCAAAAAAGTCCGGATGGCAAAAGCGCTAATGCTATTCAAAATCCAGGCGCATTGGGTAATTGCTGGTTTGTAAAGGGTGTTCACTTTGTAAATGGGCCGGTAGCGGAAATGAAAGCCTTAAATGATTTTAATCCGGCAGATACAGCTGTTGTAGACGATAGTTTTAAAAATATCGTTACCGGTTTTGCACCTGCTGATAGTAGTGCAACCATTAAGCAAACGGCTTTTGATAACATGGCCATTAAATACGAAAGCAACAGCAATGCAGCAAACCTTGCAGTATTCAGCGAAATATTTTACAAAGACTGGAACGCTTATTTAGATGGAAAACTGGTGCCCATCGCTAAAGCAAATTATGTTTTAAGAGCATTGGTAATCCCTGCCGGCAAGCACACAATTGATTTTAAATTTGAACCCAGCGTATTTAATACCAGTTACACCATTACGAAAGTATTTAACTGGCTTTTATTTGCCATCCTGCTGTGGTTTGGTTATTATACCTATAAGAAAAATGAGGAAAAAAATTAAGAATGAGCAGACACAATAACCAGCGCTTATTTTTAAATGAATCAGATAATTTGGGTGATTTGATTAATTTAAAAGCCAATGAATTATTTGATGCCTTAAATAATTTCGACACAACTTCATTAGGCGCTGCAGATACTTATAAAGATTATTTTTTGCATCATCATTTAGGTAAGCGCTTGTTTTTTTCTATCCAAAACAGTGCACATATTTTATACGAATCAATAAAACGTTGTAATAAACCGGTTAATGAAATAAATGCCATTGATTATGGTGCAGGATTAGGTACGTTGTTTATGCTGGGTGGTATGCTGGGCTGCAAACAATTTGACTACAACGATCATTTATCCGATTGGAAACCCACGGCAGTGGACGTTTGTAAGGTGGTGGGCATCAACATAACCAATTATGTAATGGGAGATATTAATGCAGTAACCGATTTTGCAATCACTAATAATTTCCAGTACGATCTTGTAGTATCGAGAAATGTAATAGAACACATTTACAGTTTACCAAAATTTTATTCAGCACTTTATCAGCACAATCCTAAGGCCGTTATCTATTCAACTACAACGGCTAATTTCCATAATCCGGTAATGCGGTTATACCATATCTACATTCATAAAAAAGTAGAAAAACAATATTACCGGCAACAACGTGTGGACGAGATAAAAAAAATAAAACCGCTAATAACCTCTCATCAATTGAAAAAATTAACCGAGATAACCAGAGGTAAAGGTCAACAGGATTTTATTGAAGCAGTAAAAAATTACACTGGTAAAAACGCCAACATAAAAGATGCAACGCTGCGCAGCAATACCTGCGATTGCATCATTGGAGTTT
Source organism: Chitinophagaceae bacterium (assembly GCA_025360525.1). GTDB lineage: Bacteria > Bacteroidota > Bacteroidia > Chitinophagales > Chitinophagaceae > Ferruginibacter. The sequence continues at coordinate 7,287 of JANYCA010000080.1, forward strand.
GGAGTGAGCATCTGCTAACTAAAAAAGAATATGCCACAATCGTAACGCATGCCGGTTTTAAGATGGAATTTTCTGCCGGGTATTGGGATACCCATTATTCTTCTACTGCCATGAATGTGGTGGCGAAAATATTAAATTCGATTATTTTGCTGCTGGGAAAAAAGAATGGCATCCTGATATCTCCTTTTGTAAATGTGGTTGCCTACAATTAAAAACATGGATGTATCCATCATCATAATAAATTATAAAAGCTGTGCACTGGTAATGGATTGCATTGAAAGTATTGTGCAGCAAACGATACCAGGCAGCTACGAAATAATTGTGGTGGATAACGACTCAAGAGATGGTGCCAAAGAAAAGATACTTGCAAAATACAAGGGGGTAGAATGGGTGGAAATGGGCTATAACGCCGGCTTTGCAAGAGCAAACAATGCAGGTATGCGGATTGCTAAAGGTAATTTTGTATTGATACTGAATGCCGATACCATCATATTAAATAGTGCCATCAATAAAAGTATTGAGTTGCTTAAAAATTATCCCGATGCCATTGGTTGTGGCGTTCAACTGCTTAACATAGACGGAACTACCCAAATAAGTGGCGCTCATTTTATTACAGGAGGATTAAATACTTTGCTTCCCCTACCCTATCTTGGCAGGGTGATAAGATACCTTGGTTATAAATTAAAAAGCACCGTACCGAGTGTGCAGCATGTTCAACGGGATGTTGAAGTAGATTGGGTGGTGGGCGCATACATGCTGATAAAAAAAGAAGCGCTTGCAAAAGCAGGTTTATTTGATGAAGCCTTTTTTATGTATGCTGAGGAAATAGAATGGTGTGCACGTTTGCGTAAGCAAGGCAAACTGGTATTGTTTGCAGCACCGGCAATAACACATATTGGAGGAGGCACCAGTAGTGATTATTACAGTACTGAAGAAACAGAGAACGGTAAAAATTTATGGAATAAAAAAGGGCGGCAAATAATTGTTTCCAATATGCTACGCATCCGTAAACAATTTGGCATTGGCTGGTTTTTGCTGATGATTGGAACCTATGTTTTTGAAATTCCGGTATTTGCCATTTGCCTGTTGATAGACAAAATAATAAATGACAGCAAAGTAATCTACAGTTGGAAAAATGTGCAGGATTATATTACCAACATGGCAGTATTGCTGAAATACTTTTTTAAGATGCTGCTAAACAAAAAATATTTTTACAAAGTAGCCTGATATTGATACCATGCAATTATCCATCATCATCATCAATTATAATACATTTCCGCTAACCTGCAATTGTATAGCTTCCATCAAAGAAAAATTGATGGAGATAGATTATGAAATTATTTTGGTTGATAATGCCTCTGTTGAATGTAATCCGGATCTTTTCAAAGAAAAATTTCCTTTTATCATTTTAATTAAAAGCCCCACCAATACCGGCTTTACAGGTGGAAATAACTTAGGGGTGAACGCAGCCAAAGGAACTTATTTATTGCTATTGAATAGTGATACAGAAATTATAAATAACGCACCAAAAATTTGTGTCGATTATATTCAACAGCATAAAGAGGTAGGGATGGTTAGCTGCCAGCTTTTGTATCCGGATGGTAAAGTGCAATACAACTGTCGTCGATTCAGAACTATTTATTGGGAACTACTGGAAGTATTTCCGTTATATAAATTGTTACCGAAAGAAAAGCGGGAAGCACTGATGCTGCACCATTATTTTGATCATCAAAGCTTTGCCGATTGCGATTGGGTATGGGGGGCATATATGCTGTTTCCCCGCTCAATCATTAATGAGTTACCAAAGAAAAAACTGTCTGATGATTTCTTTATGTATTGCGAAGACACATTATGGTGCTGGGACTTTAAACAGCTGGGATATAAAATTCATTTTTTACCGCAAGCCAAAGTGATGCATATTCACAAAGGAAGTGTTAGCAAAGATAAATGGATTAAGATAAGAACTACTTCTATAAAAAACCATGCTGCATTTATGCATAAATTTTACCCGGGTTTTAAATGGTACATTTTTGCAGTTATCTATTTTACCAAACAATACTCGGCATTGTGGCTAGGCAAATTTTTTAGATAACAGGTTACTCTTTATTTCACTCCAATAGAAAAGCTCAATATTTTATAAATGCATGATGGGGGTTTTCACAATTGATTAACGACATACCCGATTTATTGTCCATCGTTTAACTTTTCCTTTTCAATTGCCTGTTTAATTTTACATTACAATTTAATGTAGGTTTATTTAAAACTTCTTTAAAAAGTTTGGTGTTTTAATCCTCCCCTTTTTTTTAATTAATGGTCAGGTATATCTTTTTATAGGGTTAATCAGTGTTCCGTACTATTTGTAAAGTCGTTTAACTTGGCGCAGGGTCTCCATTTTAAGCGACTTTCTTATTTTAAAAAACCCTGATAGGAATCAATTTTTGCTACTTATGCTTTCATTAAATAAATATTTCGGAATCCGCTCAGTATTCTCGCCAATCCCAATTTTCCTTGAATAATGTGGTCGGATTAAACGACTTTTTGTAAGATGGAGGCTGATTGCTTGGTCAATCTTTAATAGCCGCTTCTGAAAAATGAACAGCTGTTCCATTTCCCCGTCTCATTTCCAGATTTGGAATCTATCTCCATATTGAGGAAAATATTGCACGCTTTACTTTTATAAAGTGTTCATTTTCAGCCAATTAATTCCTGGCATCATTTGAGCATTGTAATAAACAACAAGGAATTAGAAAAAGAAAAGTGACGAAAGCAAGAGAGGAAAAGATTCCATTACAAATAATACAGTTTTAAAATAATTATAGGGTTCAGTTTTCAGTGTTCGTTTTCAAGAAATAAAGTCGTTTAATATGGTCTGGATCACCATCTTAAGCGACTTTCTTGTTTTTGATAACTACCAATACCCACATGGTTTAGGTATTGTCTTTGGCTACCATTTCTGACCAAGCAACATTAAATGTCCTGTCTCCTATCCAAGAATGTATTTTTTATATTTTCTGGCATTTTTCCATTATCCATTATAAAAATCCACAATTCGGATGAAAACAGTTTTTCCAATTTTACAACTAACTCATTTTCAATTAGTTAATTTTTTGGCACGATTTGCGCTCTGTATATAACAATTAAGGAATAAAAAAGCAAAATAAGGATGACAAGTGCGAGAGTGGAAAAAGTTCTTTTCAAATAATACAGTTCTAAAATAATTATAGGGTTCAGTTTTCAGTGTTCGTTTTCAAGAAATAAAGTCGTTTAATATGGTCTGGATCACCATCTTAAGCGACTTTCTTGTTTTTGGCAAATCCTAAGTGCTAGTTAGGTATCAGGTTAATGGGTATAATAATTTCCCACCTGTTAACGGCAGTTGGATTGAGTAAATCTTTATCCAATAAGCGGGCATACCGTACGCCAATACTCACAGGCAGGGAATTCCATATTTTGCTGTCAAAAAAAATCTCTGTTCCTGTACTTCTGCTCTTTACTTCAGCTACCCTGCCTCCTACAAATTTTGTTAAAGCACTGCCATAGTCATAAAAAAAATTGGCTCTTACACGTTGAATAAAAAAGATATTTCCAATGCCCCAATCAGGATAGAATAGGGGAATATGGTAGTTAACCCCAAACTTGTACATCCTGCGTTGGTTAAGCGCCTCGTAGCCTCTTGAGTAAGGGAAATTATTGCTGAACAAATCTGGCAGCGTATCCCGTTGTTGATAGGCTACATTAAATACCAAGCTGTGGTTGGTAGCTATCCCTGGAAAATATAAAGAAGATGTTGCTAACAATTTATGGTTCTTAAAAAAAGTAAATGCATCTCTATAGTTAAAAGAAATGGTTTGTGCCCAACGTGGATTTATATGTTGATTTGCCTGCCTGCTTTGGTTAGTGAATGAAAAAAAAGTATTCATAAACTTGTGGGCTTTGTTAGCAAAAACATCTTTACCAATGCCGATGTAAGGAATTTGCTCGATATTGTACCCAGCGCCAAAACGCAGGTATTTAAAAGTACGCCCGTTAATAAATTGAAATGGAAAAGATAATCCTGCACTTAATTTTGCTGAATTAAATTGTATTCCCCGGCCCAATGCAGTATCAATATAGCGGTTAAAAATTCCTTCAACCCCCATATTCAAAAACGGAAAAATGCCTCCATACAATGCATTAAAACCCACCCCATGGCTCTTTTCGTTCCTGTTATAGGTGTATGTTATATTATTGGTGAAAGTGCTCAAAATATTATCACTGTAAAACTGGTATCCGTATTCAGGATCATTTGCAAATGGCCTGGCACTATGAAAATTAAATAACCGGAAACTTTTTTTGTAGGGTTCAATGGGCAGCATTGAATCTTGTAAAAGATTTAATACTGCGTTTCCCTTTTGTTGAAGCGCCTGCTGTACACCAATAATTCCGTCATCATAAACAGTAGCAGTTTGCAGGGGCATCCATAAAAGATTCTTCTTCTCTATTTGCTCCAATCTCAATCCATCTGCAGTAAAAGCACTTACTACCAATTGCCCTTTACTATTTATAGCAGGCTGATAAATACCTGTTGTATTATTGGTGAGCTGATACTGATTTTTTGATTTAATATCAACAGCAAATATTTTATCTACCATACCCTTGCCTTTTCCGGGTGCAATATTCTGTGAACTACTCATCCGTGAATAATACACTGTATCGTTTTTTACAAAAGGAAATCCCAACACATTATTTGTAAATGGAGTAAGCTGTTCTGTTTGTCCACTATTCAAATCAATTTTTATTAATGCCATTTTACCATTGGGATGACGAACTGCTGAAACGGCTTCTGTACTATTCAGGTATTTTGTTTGGGTAAAAAAATAATTATTAGGATTGGGCACCTGCAGTATAAGCTCTCCTGTATTGGCATTGAGCCGATGCAGATAATTACTGCCATCTTCATTTACCTGCACAGCCAATATTTCATTGGCAGCTTTATTGATATCCGGCGAAAAATATTTTGATTTAAAAGTTAGTTGCTTTTGTTCTCTGGTATAAATATCCAACAACTGAATTACGCTGTAATCACGGTTTGTCCATCGTTGATCCGATTGAAAAGCAGCATATACAATTTTGCCATTTTGATAAGAAAAATAATCATTAATAACATAATCTTTTACCCGAATTTTTTCTTCTTTTCCGTTGATGATAAAATAAAATGAATTGATTTCTTTGTATGACTTTTTTGTTACCAGCAGTGTATCATCGTTTACAAAAGCAGGATAGAGATAGTCTGTTACATTATTCTTTTGAACGGCTGTAAGATAGTTACCTGTGGCGCTTGCATTATCCTCAGCAGGCAATAATGCTGCTTTAAAATGTTGTAAGGCATCTTGTTGAAATTGACGATAGCTTACGCCTGAATACCTTTCAATAGCTCTGTTAAAAGAATAAAATAATCCTTTAAAATGAACGGCATCCCCGGTAACTTTTCTCCAGAAATCGGCTCCGTATTTTTCGTAACCATATGCCACCAATGGATAGCCCAATGCATAATGATCCGGAACAAAATCTTTTAGTGAGCCGCTGCGCAACTTCATCCAATTATAGTTCTTATTGGATTGCCAAAGTGATTTCATGCCATTAAAAAAATAGGGCAGTCTCCCACGGCCCTGGCTACTTACCAACGTTTCCTGCCAAACTGCATCTCCTTCAAAAAAATAATTTGGGATAGTAATTCCATTGGCCAGCAACTGACCTTCCTGCCCAAGAAAAAAAGAAAATACCTTGGTTAACCCTTCATTAAAATTGCTGAATTGCTGCATGTGCCTGTTTTCATGGATCACCAGGTTGTCGTCCCAACGTAAACTTCCGTTCGAAAAATTATCCTGATCAGGCGTCATATAAAATTCGCTGATAACCGGCGCCAGCCGCACGTACGCATTGGGAACAGTAGTTTGATTGAGCAATACTATATTCCATTTACGGCTTTTATTACCAATACTGTACAGCGTGGTAGTATCCAGCATAGACACAATATTATGAATGCGCCTTGCCTGGCTATCGTTGCCATTGGTGAAAATTACTTTTGCGTTAGCATCATCAACTTGTTTCCATTTTAATGTAGCCGGATGTCCACCAAGGTTTTGTGCATGGCTAAAAGTTGAAAGCAGTAAAAGAAAAAAGGTAAGTTTAACTGTGGATAATTGCATGTGCTAAAGTTACGTATTCATGCTTCATTATTATTTCCGAAACAGGATAGCAACTAAAAATCATTCTAAAGAGTAAGAATTATTTTTTATCGATTAAATACTCCACTGCCAGTGAATATCCCTTTAGCCCAAGGCCACTGATTACACCGGCACTTTTGGCGCTTACATGAGATATTTTCCGGAAATCTTCCCGGCCAAAAATATTGGAGATATGAACCTCCACTACCGGGGTGGTAATCGCTGCAATAGCATCGCCTAATGCAACAGAAGTGTGTGTGTATCCGCCCGGATTAAGTACAATACCATCAAAGCTATAACCAACTCTTTGTATTTCATTTATCAGTTCTCCTTCTACATTGGTTTGATAATAATGAAACGAAATTGCTGGAAATTCTTTTTTCAAAGTTTCAAAAAAAGCATCGAATGTTTGGTTACCGTAAATAGTAGTTTCTCTTTTGCCAAGCAGGTTAAGGTTAGGTCCGTTAATGATTGCTATCTGCATACAAAAATTTTATGGTTGTGTAAAATTGCAAATTACTTTGTAGCCAAGCGGTTTGTAATATTGGGTAAAAATTGTGGTGATGTGCTCTCTTGCTTTTGTATGATAACCTGCATTGTTACTGAGTTGTTCATTGGTAGATATATACATCTGTTGTTGTGCTTTACGCATATCTGCAATGGTGGTACGATTGAACAAACCAGTTTGGTTCATTACTTCAATTTTATCCAGCAGCAGTTGAAAGCTGAGCAACTTAACCGGGGGAAAATTCAATACAACTGCAGTGTCGTTTCGGTTAATGGTAACCTTACCCATGCTCATGTCTACGCCATATTTAGCATGATAGGGAACTGTAACCTGCAGTGTATTTTCTGCCAGGTAATTTTTAAACCCTTCCCAAAAGCTACTATTATCGCCAGCATTAGAAAGTTTAGCAGTTGTGCTGCCGCTTACATCCAGTGCGGATAATTCAGCAATTTGCTGCACCATTAACTGGTTGTTGATAATGGTTGCTTTTAATTCTGTGGTGCCGTTTTTCTTACCTAAAAAATACATGGCTCCGCAAAGCAACAGGAGCAAAACAATGATGATGGTTGTTGATTTCATGAATTAATATGTAAAGACAACTTAAATATAAACTACTTATGCAAATCAATTCAACTTACTGCATCATAGCAATAAAATCGTCAAACAAATAGCGACTGTCGTGCGGACCCGGGGTAGCTTCGGGGTGATATTGTACTGAAAAGGCAGGCTTGTTTTTGATGCGAATACCTTCGATAGAATTATCATTCAAATTTACATGCGTTATCTCCACTGCTTCCGAAGCCCTTATGGCATCCGAACTAACACCAAAGCCATGATTTTGTGTGGTGATTTCACTCTTGCCCGTCTGCAAATTTTTTACAGGATGATTTAATCCTCTGTGGCCGTGGTGCATTTTAAAAGTGGGGATATTATTGGCCAATGCCAGCAACTGGTGCCCAAGGCAAATTCCAAATAGTGGTTTTTCGGCAGCAAGTATTTGCTGTACGGTTTTTACAGCATAATCCATCGGTGCAGGGTCTCCTGGGCCATTACTTATAAAATAACCTGTTGGATTAAAAGATGCCAATTCCTCAAAACTTGTTTTAGCATTGTGCACTTTTACATATGCACCCCTTTCTACCAAACAGGTAAGAATATTCTTTTTAATACCAAAGTCCAAAACAGCAACCCGTATGGCGCTTTCCGGATTGCCTAACGTATAGGATGTAGTAGTAGAAACCGTTGATGCAAGCTCAAGCCCGTCCATTGATGGTACAGCATCCAATATTTTTCTTAGCTCCGTGATATCTGTCTCTTCAGAGGATATGATGCAATTCATAGCACCTTGCTTACGTATGTGAGCAACTAACGCCCTTGTATCTACTCCATCAATAGCAACCACCTGCTGGTCCAGAAAATAAGCCTGCAAATTGCCCCCGGCGGTTAGCCGGGAAAATTGCTCTTCGAGGTTTCTTCCAATAACTGCCTTTACTTTTACACCATCACTTTCTACATCATCCTCTTTTACACCGTAATTACCAACATGCACATTGTTCATAATTAACACCTGTCCATAATAACTTGGGTCGGTAAATACTTCCTGGTAACCGGTCATACCTGTATTGAAACAAATTTCTCCTGTTGCAGTTCCTATCTTGCCAAAAGATTTTCCGTATAATAAGGTACCATCCTGTAATAATAAAATGGCTGTTTTTTGGGGTGTACTATCGGGCATTATTTGTATATTTTGTTACAAAGAAAATGAATAGACGATTGTTTTAAGAAATATTTTTTTCACATCTGCAGATGATGGTTTAAAATTGAAGAAACTCCTACGCAGAAGTGCAAAAAAAACTCCGATAAAAATATCGGAGTTTATAAGATTTGGATTAATACCGGTATAACCGGATTTATGCTTCTGATTTTTCTTCAGTACCTGCAGCATCATCTGCTTTTGCTTCTGCTACGGGAGCTTCTGCAACAGCTTCATCAGCTTTCTTCTTGCCAGCACTTCTTCTTGTTTTCTTAGCTGGCTCAGCCTCGGCAACTTTTGCAATTCCCTTACCGTAAATTTCATTAAAATCTACCAGTTCAATCATAGCTATTTCCGCTGCATCACCCGTTCTTTTGCCCAATTTGATAATTCTTGTATATCCACCAGGACGGCCCAATACTTTTGGAGCAACAACTGTAAATAACTCTTTTACAGCAGCCTTGTCATTAAGATAACTAAACACAATACGGTGATTGTGCATAATCAACTCTTTGGTGGCGGTATTTTTTGTTTTGGTAATCAACGGCTCAATGTAAGTACGCAAAGCCTTTGCCTTAGCCAATGTTGTTGTAATTCTTTTGTAAGTTATCAATTGACAACCAAGGTTCATCAGCAAAGCTTTTCTATGAGAAGCTGTTCTGCTGAGGTTATTGTTTTTATCTCCGTGACGCATGACATTGTTGTTTTATATTCGGTTATACCGTGTCAGGAATAATAACCTACTGATTAAAAAAATAATACTTCTTAAATTATAAAAGTGCTACCAAATCCTTCCCTTCCAGGAAGATTTAGGAGTGGCCTACTCATCATCCAACTTCAACTTGCTTAAATCCATTCCAAAACCAAGACCTCTTTCGTTTAATACCTGCTCAATTTCGCTTAAAGATTTTTGTCCAAAGTTTCTGAATTTCATCAGGTCTTCCTGCTCGTACTGAACCAGTTCGCTCAATGAATTAATCTTAGCTGCTTTTAAGCAATTAAAAGCACGTACAGAAAGATCTAAATCTTCTAACGGTGTTTTTAATACTTTACGCAATTGCAAAGTTTGTTCATCAACCAGGTCTTCCTTCTTATCTTCTTTTGTATCAAACGTTATGTTTTCATCAGTAATAATCATCAGGTGCTGGATAAGAATACGACTTGCCTGCTTTACTGCTTCTTCCGGGTGAATGGTACCATCGGTATCCACTTCCATAATTAATTTTTCAAAATCGGTACGTTGCTCCACACGGGTATTTTCAATCGTATACTTTACATTCTTAATCGGAGTGTAAATAGCATCGATGGCAATGTATCCAAAGTGAGAATTCTTTTCTTTGTTTTCCTCAGCAGGAACGTAACCTCTTCCTTTGCCGATAGTAATTTCGATATCCAGTTTTGCACTGGTGTCCATTACACAAATCAACAACTCAGGGTTCATTATTTCAAATACGGGTGAAGCCTCACCAATCATACCTGCAGTAAATTCTGTTTTGTTTTTAAGAGAAAGGGTAATTTTCTCCGTACCGATTTCATGCTCAACCTTTTTCTTAATACGAACCTGCTTTAAGTTGAGGATTATCTCAGTAACATCTTCTGTAATACCCTTGATAGTTGCAAACTCATGGTCGGCACCTACCACATTGATACCAATAATAGCATAACCTTCCAGCGAGTTAAGCAATACCCTGCGTAATGCGTTACCAATGGTTACACCGTAGCCTGGCTCAAGTGGACGAAATTCAAACTGAGCTTCAAAATCAGTTGCTTTTTGAAGAACGATTTTATCTGGTTTAACAAAATTTAAAATGCCCATATTAAACGTTTGTATTTTTGTTGTAACCCGTTACTGCCGGAGCAGGAAAAGGAATTATTGTGAATTATTTTTGTAACCGGCTTTTTACGCCTTATTCAACATCGTTGTGTCACTCACTTGTACTGTTGGTATTTCAAGTCAGCAACCATTCAACGCTTACTTAGAATACAATTCTACTATCAACTGCTCCTTAATATTTTCAGGAACACTTTCCCTTTCAGGATAAGCGATGAAAGTACCTTTTAGTTCAGTTTCGTTAAAATCTATCCAATTGAATTTGGTGTTTTTGCCTCTTACAGCACCAGTAATAGAGGTATTAACGGCACTCTTATTTTTTAACCCAACAATATCACCTGGCTTCATTGAATAAGATGGTACGTTTACAACTTCACCATTTACAGTGATGTGCTTGTGACTCACCAACTGGCGTGCACCCTGGCGACTTGGAGCAATTCCCATGCGGAAAACTGTGTTGTCCAACCTTGCTTCCAAAAGCTTAATCAGGTTTTCACCTGTTACGCCTTTGCGCCTGCTGGCTTCTTCAAAAGTTTTGCGGAATTGCTTTTCCAAAAGGCCGTAAGTATATTTTGCCTTTTGCTTTTCTCTTAACTGAAGTGCGTATTCACCTAATGTTTTACGCTTGCGGTTAGCACCATGCATCCCGGGAGGGTTGCTGTTTTTTGTTAACCATTTTCCGTTTCCTGTAATCGGCTCTCCAAAAATCCTACAGATTTTTGTTTTTGGGCCTGTGTACCTTGCCATAGTTTTATTTTATTTCGATCTTTTTATTAACGGTGGACCAATCGGTAAAAAATCGTAAAAATTAATTAGCCACCTTTTATTGTAAGTCTAAATACCAAGATTTTAGTACTTTATATTTAGACTTAACACTGGTACTTATACTCTTCTTTTCTTAGGAGGACGACAACCGTTGTGTGGTAAAGGCGTAATATCTTTAATCATATTAACCTCAATACCTGATTGTGATAAAGCCCTGATAGCACCTTCACGGCCCGATCCAGGACCCTTTACAAATACATCAACTCTTTTCAAGCCTGCATCCAAAGCAACTTTCGCTGCGTCTGAAGCTGCCATTTGAGCTGCATAAGGTGTATTTTTCTTACTTCCTTTAAAACCCATTTTACCAGCACTTGACCATGAAATAACCTGGCCTTGTTTGTTGGTTAAACTGATAATAATATTGTTGAAGCTAGCTACAATGTGTGCATCGCCTGAGCTTTCAACTTTTACAATTCTTTTCTTTGCAGCTGCTTTCCCTGTAGCCTGCTTTCCGCCTTGCGCTTTTGCCATAATAATTAATAAGGTGATCGTTGATAAAATATTCCGTTTTACCGGAGCTGAAACAACCCTCCTGCTGACTTACCCGCAATCCGGCGTTGTTTCATAAAATATAAGTCATATAATTAAGTCAAAAGTTAAAAGATAAAATTTTACCTTTTAACTTTTGACTTAGAAATTATTTCTTAGCTACTTTCTTTTTACCGGCAACTGTCTTACGCTTACCCTTACGAGTGCGGCTGTTGGTACGGGTACGCTGACCACGTAACGGCAACCCTTTACGATGACGAAGACCACGGTAGCAGGCGATATCAAGCAAACGCTTAATATTCATCTGCACTTCACTACGTAAAGCACCTTCGGTTTTAAACTCGTTGTTGATGATGTTACGTATAGCGGTTTGCTCTTCATCATTCCACTCATTTACTTTTTTATCTAAACTGATACCAGCCTTAGTTAAAATGTACTTGGCAGTAGAACAGCCTATTCCGAAAATGTACGTGAGACCAATCTCCCCTCTTTTTTGTTTTGGTAAATCAATACCGGCAATACGAGCCATAAAAATCTATAATTTAAAATGTAGAATGTAGAATTTCGATTATCCCTGACGTTGTTTAAACCGTGGATTTTTCTTGTTGATAACAAACAAAACGCCTTTCCTTCTAACGATTTTGCAATCAACACTTCTCTTTTTGATGGAAGCTTTAACCTTCATTGTAGTAAATATTTATTTGTTATAGTCTGATTAATTCGTTTTGTCAGGTGCCTATTTGTACCTGAAGATTATTCTACCCCTCGTTAAATCATACGGACTCATTTCCACGCCCACCTTATCTCCTGGCAAAATTCTAATGTAATGCATCCTCATTTTTCCTGAAATAGTGGCCAGTATTTCATGCCCGTTTTCAAGCTTCACCTTAAACATAGCATTACTGAGCGCTTCTAAAATTGTTCCGTCTTGTTTGATGAGTGCTTGCTTAGCCATATTTTTGGGTCGCAAAGATAGGAGGATTAATTTAATTATTTTTGAAAAAAAATGATTTTTACCAATTAAAATTGATTTTTTTATAAATATGGCCGGTTATTTTCATCTTTCACCTAAATTCCAAACTGAGATTCTGCTGTTATAGTCTTCCCGGCAATAAAAAACTTTTCCGATTTATTGTTTTATACAACAGTTATACCAGACCAAGGGTAATTTTTCCCTAAACATTCTCCACTTTTGTTTTTAACCTTGGAGGAGTTTCACAAAAAAACCGGCAGATTTTGCCGGTTTTTGGAAGTGTATTAAAAAATTAACTAAAAACTTCATCATTCAAATGAACCTTCGTCATTTCATGATAGTGATTTTGTAATTCATGAACAAAAATTGGATGGGTTATATACCTCCGTTCATCCCGGTACCATATCTCCATTATTGAAAAATTATTTTCGGCAGCCAGCATTATTCTAAAAGCGCCTTTGGAATACTTTACTGTACCATCCGCATTTACCTGTTTGCTGAATTTTAAGTCCGTTAATTCTGTATCATTTAAAGCGATCGGACTTAGCTGATTCATCTCATACCAGAACTCCTGCACGCCAATATCAAGACAAACCTGGTTTTCGCCATGTTTTAAATTGGTTACTTCACCTTTTAACACATCACCATCGTTATCGGCCATCAAATAATCACCTACTTTAATGTTTTGAAATTTAAGCATATCGTTACTATTTTTATAAGTACAAAGTACGTATTTCTTTTCAAAGAAAATCAACCTCCTCAAATAGCCAGCCTCAAAATAAACCGTACAAAGTCACTATTCGGCCCAGCTCATTACATAGCCCTCGTTCTCTATGGCCAAAGCATCCTCAGTTAATTTCAGCGGATGAAAAGTATCCACCATCACTGCAAGTTCATTCGTTTCTTTAGCGCCAATACTTTTGTTTACTGCACCGGGATGTGGCCCATGCGGTATGCCTGCCGGATGCAGGTTTATCATTCCCCGTGTTACATGTTTACGGCTCATAAAGTCACCATCCACATAATACAACAGTTCATCACTGTCGATATTGCTGTGATTGTAGGGGGCAGGAATTGCATTGGGATGGTAGTCGAATAAACGGGGTACAAAAGAACAAACTACAAAATTACTGGCCTCAAATGTTTGGTGCACAGGTGGTGGCTGGTGCACCCTGCCGGTGATGGGCTCAAAATCATGAATAGAAAAAGTATATGGATAACAGCAGCCATCCCAGCCCACCACATCAAATGGATGATGCCCGTAATGGATACCATACAGCATTCCTTTCTTTTTGGTTTTAATCACAAAATCTCCTTCCTCGTCATGGGGTTCTAAACTATGCGGTGGATTGATATCTCTTTCACAAAAAGGCGCATTTTCCATCAACTGTCCATATTTGCTAAGGTACCTTTTTGGAAATCGGATGGGGCTGAAGGACTCCACAATAAACAGCCGGTTGTTTTCTGTGGCGAAAGTTACCTGGTAAATCGTGCCTCTCGGTATTACGATATAATCGCCATAAACAAAATCGAGATTACCATACATTGTTTTTAAAACGCCGCTTCCTTCATGCACAAAAATCATTTCATCCGCATCGGCATTTTTATAAAAATAATCCGTCATACTTTGTTGAGGTGCAGCCAGTACAATGTGTACATCATTGTTTACAAGCACTGCCTTGCGGCTTTGTAAAAAATCTTTTTCGGGTTTAATATTAAAGCCTTCAAAGCTGCGGTGCTGCAGCATTTTTTCTTCTGCAATTACCGGGCTTACATCAATCGGCTGGTCTGTTTTTAATATTTGTGTGGGTGGATAGTTGTGGTACAATAAAGATGAATCATTGCTAAACCCTTCTGTACTGAACAATTGTTCTGCATATAGTTCACCATCCGGTTTTCGGAATTGCGTATGGCGTTTGTGGGGGATGGTGCCCAACGTATAATAATGTGGCATAAATTAATTGATAATTTTTTAATTGATAATTGATATTTTTTTT
>JANYCA010000121.1 GCA_025360525.1 Chitinophagaceae bacterium
CAGGCGAAATGTTATCCGGTGGCATTGGCCTTGGATATTTTGTGTGGGAAGAAGGATTTAACGGGGGAAGTGTGGCAAAGATCATCGTAGCCATTATCATCATCGGCATAGTGGGACTGATACTGGATAAAATTTTTATGGCGCTGCAAAAGAAATTCAGTTACGCAGTGTAGTAACTTAAACTGGTTAAGTAATTTTTTGTGCAACTAAATAACGCAGTAATGAATAAGAAAAACATATTAACAGCAATGTTGATGGCAGTAACTATCGGCAGCTTATTGAATGCAATAAACAACTATGATATTTTATTGAAGGCAAATTCTCCACTAAAAATATTATCAGGATTACTCTTACCTACATAACACCTTTTTTTGTGTCGTTATATTCTTCTGTTAAAGCAACAAAAGAAAAAACACAAGCAGTAATTAATATCGAAGTCATAAAATACCAACAACTATTTTTTTAAAATTTTAACGCATTAACATGACTACAGCAATTGAAATGGAAGCCCCGGTTTCCGAAATAAAAAAAGAAAAAATTATAAAGGCGAATAGCTGTATTGAAATAGAAAATGTAACAGTAAGTTTTAAAACATCCAAAGGAATATATACTGCTGTAAAAGATATTTCACTACGTGTAAACAAAGGAGAGATTATCTCATTGATAGGGCACTCTGGTTGTGGCAAATCAACTTTAATGGGAACCATCAGTGGTATGGTAAAACCAAGCAATGGCAGTGTATATGCAAACAATATCATCGTTAATAAACCCGGGCCAGACAGGGGAATTGTTTTTCAAAACTATTCCTTGCTGCCCTGGCTAAGTGTTTACCGGAATATTTATGAAGCAGTTGACTCTGCCATAAAAAACAAATCAGCAAAAGAAAAAAAAGAGCTTGTGGAAAAAAACCTCAAGATGGTAAACCTCTGGGATCATAAAGACAAACTGCCGGGTCATTTGTCGGGGGGTATGAAACAACGGGTGGCGATCGCAAGGGCCTTCGCCATTAACCCTTCCATTTTATTATTAGATGAACCCTTTGGTGCACTAGATGCCTTAACCAAAAGCAATATGCATGTGGAACTGTTGAAGCTCTGGAACCTCGATAACCGGGAGAAGACCATCGTAATGGTGACACATGATATTGAAGAAGCGATTTTTTTAAGTGACCGGGTGGTCGTGATGAACAATGGCCCTGCTGCTACTATCAAAGAAATTGTGGATGTACCGCTGCCACGCCCCCGCAATAAAAAAGATATAGTGCATGATGAAACGTATATGGCCATTCATGATAAACTATTGAATTTGCTGATTGATAAATTTTCTATAGACGATATACAGTAATTTTTTTTAAACGTTTAAAATAGGTCTCATGCTACAAAATACTTTACAGCAACCATTAAATAAGCTGAACATCTTTTCACTGAAAGGGATTCAGATGAAAACATTTCATATTACCTGGCTTACTTTTTTTTGTTGCTTTTTTGCCTGGTTTGGTATGGCGCCTTTAATGAAAATTGCTAAGGAGCAATTACATCTTACTAAAGACCAGATCGGCAATATTCAAATTGCATCAGTATCTGCAACCATCATTGCCCGTCTGTTGATCGGCAGGCTGGTGGATAAATACGGACCGAGATTAGTTTATACCTGGTTGCTGGTGATATGTGCTGTTCCTGTTTTATTAATTGGTACCAGTAATACCTATACTTCATTCTTATTATTTCGTCTCGCAATAGGTGTTATTGGAGCATCCTTTGTTATTACGCAATTTCACACATCAGTGATGTTTGCTCCCAATATTAAAGGCACCGCCAATGCCACAGCAGGTGGTTTTGGAAATGCCGGTGGTGGCGCTGCCAACTTTTTTATGCCATTGATTGCAGCAGGCTTTACTGCATTGGGTTTTTGCAGTAAAGAAGATAGCTGGCGTGTTGCCATGATTGTACCGGGTGTAATGTTGCTGATGTGTGCAGTCTTATACTATCGTTACACAAAAGATGGTCCGGAAGGAAATTATAAAGAAACCGGATACAAAGTGGATAGTAAAAAAAATACTTTTCTTGTTGCAGCAAGAGATTACCGAACCTGGATATTGACTATTGCGTATGCCGCCTGTTTTGGAGTAGAAATTACGGTAGATAATTTTGCACCGATATTTTTTATGGATTCCTTTGGTGCAACATTAGCAGTTGCAGGTATGACTGCAGGTATTTTTGGCTGGATAAATATTTTCGCCCGTCCAATGGGTGGTATTGTTGCAGATAAGATTGGAAAAGTTTGGGGCTTTGATGGTAAAACAATGTTGCTGTCTGCTTTATTATTGTTAGAGGGCATTGGTTTGATATGGTTTGCACAGTCAGGTAATATAGGGATGGCT
The DNA here is from genome assembly GCA_025360525.1 of Chitinophagaceae bacterium. Taxonomy (GTDB): domain Bacteria; phylum Bacteroidota; class Bacteroidia; order Chitinophagales; family Chitinophagaceae; genus Ferruginibacter. The sequence goes on from JANYCA010000121.1 coordinate 2,381, forward strand.
ATTTTTATGATGTTCTTTTTTGGCTTAAGCCTCAAAATGGCCAATGGCGCCACTTACAGCCTAGTACCGTTCATCAGCCCAACTGCAGTGGGTAGTGTTGCAGGCATTGTTGGTGCAGGTGGAAATATTGGAGCCATGCTGATTGCATTTATGTTTAAAGCAACAGCAACGCATGCAACTAAGCAGGTAATGGAAAATGGTGTAATGAAAACAAAAGACCTTATTGATTATACAGCAGCATTTACTTTATTGGGTTATATCATTGTAGGAATTGGTGTTGCGGTATTAATTTTCAGGACAGTTACTGCACAAAAGAAATTGGATGTAAAAGATTTGAGTGTAGTGCCTGCATAAAATTCAACTTATAAAATTTGAATGACTTTAAAAACATAAAAGAGCTTGCCTTGATCCCCCCTTCGGGGGGCGGGGGGGCTTCTACCTGCTGTTATTGTGGAGTGGGTTGTGGTATTGTGGTTACTAAAGACGCTCACAGAAGGATTACGGTGGAAGGAGATAAAAACCATCCGGTAAATAAAGGGATGTTGTGCAGTAAAGGAATGAACCTGCATCATACCGTAAATGATAAAAGCGATAGATTACTTTATCCTGAAATGAGGTACAATAAAAACATGCCCCGTCAAAGAGTTAGCTGGGATGTTGCTTTGGAAAGAACAGCTGCAGTATTCAAAACATTCATTAATAAATACGGACCCGACAGTGTTGCCTTCTATGCAAGTGGACAATGCTTAACAGAAGAGTATTATGTAGTAAATAAATTAATTAAGGGATTTATCGGCAGTAATAATATTGACACCAACTCACGCCTTTGTATGAGCAGTGCAGTGGTGGGGTATAAAATGAGTTTGGGCGAAGATTGCGTGCCTGTTAGTTATGATGATGTAGAATTGGCTGATTGTATTTTTGTTGCCGGCGCCAATCCTGCCTGGTGCCACCCTATTTTATGGAGAAGGATTGAGGTGGCAAGAGAAAAAAATCCCGATATAAAAATAATTGTAAGTGACCCACGCAAAACGCAAAGTTGTGCTATCGCCAATGTTCACCTGCAGTTAAACCCCGGCACCGACATCACCTTGCAC
>JANYCA010000153.1 GCA_025360525.1 Chitinophagaceae bacterium
CATTTTAAGCGTAGGATGTTTGTGTATGAAGGCCGAAATTTTTGGACTAAATAAAAACATCACCAGCATGGCAATTACTACTGCTGCAATCATTATTTCTACATGCTTGGCAGTGCCTCCTGCGGTGATAATGCTGTCAAAAGAAAACACTGCGTCAATGAGTATGATTTGGCCTATTGCTTGTGCCATTGAAATACCATTTTGATTTTTTGTGTTATCACTAGGGTCTTCACCCTCAAGTTTACCATGTATTTCTTTTACTGATTTGTAAATTAAAAACAATCCGCCTGCAAGCATAACCAAACTTGCAAGATCAAAACCTTTACCAGCTATCGTAAATACAGATTTTCCTTTTTGAGATAACAACCATCCCAATCCCATCAGCATCAAACTCCTTGAAATAATACCGGTTATCATCCAGATTGTTCTTGATTTTTTTTGCTCAGCAGCGGTCTTGAGCCGGTTCATAATAATGCTTACAAAAATCACATTGTCGATGCCGAGGACAACTTCTAAAATTACCAGTACAAAAAAACTGATAATACTTTCGGATGTAAATAAATATTCCATTGATTTTTTTTAAAGTGCAAATGTATTGCTCATCTGTTTATTAGATTAAAATAATCCTGAGCAGCGGTATGAAACAGATGTTTACAACCCCTTACAAATATTTTTTACAATTGCCGGTCCCTCATACACAAACCCTGTCCATACCTGCACCAGCGAAGCACCTGCTTGTAATTTTTCTTTAGCATCTGCTGCTGTAAATATGCCGCCACTTGCCATAATGGGTAGTTGACCGTTGGTTTTTTGATAAATGTATTGTACCATCGATGTGCTCATTTTCTGTACAGGCAATCCGCTTAATCCACCAGCACCCATTTTTTCTATTTCATCGGCTGCTGTTACAAGGCCATCTCTGCTGATGGTGGTATTGGAAGCCACCAAGCCATCCAGTTTTATTTCCATCGCAAGGTCAATCACATCATCTATTTGTGACGTGGTTAAATCGGGAGCTATCTTTAATAAAACAGGTTTAGGATCTATCATCTCCGCATTTAGTTGCTGCAGATTAGTTAATATTTTTCTCAGGGACTCTTTTTCCTGTAGTTCTCTCAAGCCCGGTGTATTGGGGCTACTTACATTTACCACAAAATAATCTACATAAGGATGCAGGGCAGTAAAACAAATTTCATAATCCTTCCAGGCATTTTCGTTGGGAGTAATTTTATTTTTTCCGATATTGCCGCCAATGATAAGACGTGATGGTTTGGTGCTGAATGTTGAATGTGCTGCTGTGGCTGGATTCTGTATTGACGATTGACCATTGACCATTGACCATCGACGCAACCTTTCTGCAATCACCTCCACCCCATTATTATTAAACCCCATCCTGTTAATAAGGGCTTTATCTTTTGGCAGCCGGAACAACCTCGGTTTATCGTTTCCAGCTTGTGGTTTAGGCGTTACTGTGCCAATTTCCACAAAGCCAAAACCAAGCGCTTCCAGCTCATTCAAGTATTGGGCATTTTTATCAAACCCTGCACCAAGGCCAATAGGATTCTTAAAGTTAATGCCTAAAAAATCTTTTTGTAATGGAGGATTTTGGGGAGAAAAAAAACGGCTGATTATCTTCTTTATAAATGAAAACCTACACAACAACCTCAGGCTGTTCATCGAAAAATAATGCACCTTTTCCGGATCAAATAAAAAGAGACATTCTCTTATAATTTTATACATGTAATGCAAATATAAATGAGTTTGATTTTTTGACAAGAACTGCTACCTTTGAAATAGAAAGTTGCATAAACAACCATTTGCCTTTGTCTTCTAAAGAGGTAAATACAAATACATTAAATTTCTTCATCTCCCCTTCAGGGGATGGGGGCAAATAATTTTATCATGCAGGAAGCATATATCGTAGCAGGTTACAGAACTGCCGTTACAAAAAGTAAAAAAGGCGGTTTCAGGTTTACAAGGCCGGATGATTTAGCCATTGATGTTATTAAAGGTTTACTGGCCAGTATACCACAACTGGATGTAAAAAGAATAGATGATGTAATTGTTGGAAACGCTGTACCAGAGGCGGAGCAAGGCTTACAG
>JANYCA010000178.1 GCA_025360525.1 Chitinophagaceae bacterium
AGCAGCACAGATTTTAGCTTTGCATGATACTTCTATAGCCGGCAAGTTGGAAGCGTACAAAGAATACCAGGATGATATTGTAATGGAAAGTGTAAAAAATGTAAAGCGTTTTGGGTTTACCAACGAGTTTGATAAATAGCCATATTAGAAGTTTAATGTAGGATTGTAGCAGGTCAGGGCTTTTTTAATTTTGCCGTATACATCATTTTAATTCAACAATTAAAATGATGTGTTTTAATGTTATTTATTTAATTACTACTTCTTTTATAACTGTTTCGCCCAAAGCTTCGTTAACCCTTTCAATAATTTTATCTTTCTGGTACATCAACTCATTCTTTAAAGGCGCTACCTGCGATTCTATAAATAAAGTCTGGTTAACTATTTTAATTTTGTCTGTGTATTTAGCAATCGTTTTGCCCATAATTTTTTCCCATACATCTTCAATCTGCACTGCATGTATACCGCTCATTAAACGGCTTTGCTTTAAAAATTGTTGCAAAGCATCCTGCATTGAATATTCGCCCATATGGTGAAAGTAATTTGTTTTTTGTCAAAAGAAAAATAGTTCATCAGGGTGAAATGGCTACCTTAACCAGAACACGAATGGTATAAAAACCTAGCTTTCTTATTTGGCCGTTATCAGTTGCTGATTAAATCCATTTTTAACAATGTAACCAATTTCGTTCCCTATTCCAGTGATAGAAATCATATTTAACGGAAATTCCAGCAACACGTGGCAAAAGCTTAAAAAGTACAGCCATTGAAGTCCGAGCGCATAATTATAGCCATACAATGCCAGCGATGCAACCCATAAAAACAGCACGATAATAAATCTCATTTTTGGTACCTTATGCCAACGAATAATTTCGGTTTTGCTAAACCAATTTAAATAATGATAAGTATAAGCGAAAGCGATAAACCGCATTAACAAAATGCCTGCCTGCGAATGAAAAATAACCTTGGCGGCATTACTAAAATCAAGTACCGGTTTTTCTGTGCCCTCGTAAAATAGCAGGTTACCGGCAGCATCTTTCATCTGTGGAAATTGAACTCCAAACATTTTCCTGAGAAAAGAGAGGTTGATGTTAAAAAAACCTTCACCACCGGCTTTGTAAGAATCTTGGCCATATTGGGTGACGGGTATAAAAACCTTGTCTTTAAACAGTATAAACAACAACAACGGGCAGATGATGAAAACAGTAAAAGATATCAGGCCACTTTTACTCCGGCTTTTAAGTGCGCCAAATAAAATAAAAAAACCGGTGAAAAAATACACATGAACCAATGTGGGTACCAGCGCACCAATAAAAAATGCAAACCCATCCCTTTTGTCAGACTGAAAAATTACATTGGATATTAATAATATAAATAACAGGCCCGCTATTTTTAAAGCTGCATTTTTAACAAACACCATTAAAAGAGAACCAGCCAGCGCAACAAAAATTATTTTATTTCCAAAGTTGTTGCCCATCGGCCAGTTCCAGTCGTATTTATTGGCAATGTTTTGAAAGAGTATTAGTGCACCGATAACCCACATAACGAGGTGGTCGTATTTGCCTTTAGTAAAATATTGCCTGTCGTGCAACCAACTTATTTCTGTTAGGTAATGCAAAGGCCCCATCACCGCATAAGAAAATAAAAAAACTTCAAAAGGCATTATAAAAGCAGCTATACAACTTACCAGCATAAGCCCCATATTTACAACATTAATCCTGGTATCTTTCATCATACTTAAATAAACATTTTTATGGGGAACACATTGGCTCAATGTGCTAACCTGTGTGTAAAAATAATATATGGAGGTTGCAATCAATACTACCTGTTAAGGCGATTCAAAAATAGAAACTGGTTGTTTAAAGATAATTTAATTGCGAAAAATACTTCTATTACAAAATTCCGTTGGGGTATCGTCTTTGTTTGCTGTTTAAGTATTTATTTTCTATTATTTCGCTCAGCGGTTTCTGATACACTTTGCTTTCTACCCATGATATGATATCGAGGTAGGCAAATGTTCTTGTTTGAAAGCGATTTTTTTCCAAAGTTTTTATACTATATAGAAAATTTTCCAGCTCTTGTTTAATTTTACTCCTTGGTTGAAGAAAGGAATTGCGGAGAAACTTAAACATAATTTCCTCAACTACAGTTAAGTTGCCCATTTTAGCCATATACCTATATACAGATTTTACCAGCGAATCTATAATTTCAAAATTGCCTAACTCATAATGAGCCATTAAATGCAGCAGCCTTGAGTAGCACTGAAGATCGATCCTGAGGTCGATATTGTCATTGATTATTTTTTGAAGGTAATCAACGGCCTTATCATAATTTCCGCTGCCAAAATACAGGTTAGCTATTTTGTAATTGAATACTAGTATGCGGTGGTTATCGAGGTATAAATCATATTCTTTAAGTTTAGCCTCCAATTCAGGCACTAATTTAAGTCCTTCAGCAAAAGTCCCCAACATAAAATGCTGATTGATGGTAGCGCTGTTAATGTAAATAAAAGTTTGTATCCGGTGGTTATCATGGCGATTGGCCAGTGGTGTAGCAGCAAACTCCTTAAACTCTTTCAAAGTAATTTCAAAGCCTCTAAAGTTTCTTAAATCAAAGTGTGCATTCAGTAAGTTGTGGAGGCCTTTAATATAGTAGCCTGTTTCTACCTTTATCATCAATGGCTGTTCATTAAAGATATTGTTCCACTTTTGTGCATGGCGGTAGTACATTAAAAAATCCTGCCTTATAAATGCATACCAGCAATAGCTTTGGTAAAGGTATAATCGTTCGTAAAAGCCTGTTTGTATCGTCGCATTCTCAGGCATGTTTTTATTAAAAAAAGTAGTTACGCCTACTTCATCTTTTTCGTTGCGGGCATGGCCATTTTTTATGTAAAAACTGTACAGTTGCAACGCCAGGTTGCTCATTCTTGCAACCATGTCTACCCTTGTGTTTACTTCAACAGCCTCACTGGCCAAAATCGTTCCCTTATCCTGCATACTCCCTGTAATATGAAGGGTTTCTATTTTCTTTTCCCAGGAAATTACCTGTGTTAAAAAATTATACTTGTAATGTTCTCTTGCAATTTCTTTTGCTTTCTCCAAAATTTTGAGGCTTTGCTGGTACAACCCTTTATTGTATAATATTCTGGCGTAGTCCAGTTGCTCATTTAGCTGCATATCTATGCTGTCTGTACTTTTTAATAGACGCAAACTGGCAAGCAGTTGCTTATATAAATGCACTTTGGTATTGGAAAGCTGGGGCTTTTTTATGGAGGAAAGTTTTTTTAATAAAAGAGTTTCATCATATTCATCCAGTTTATCAAGCGCATCAAATAATTCTATTATTTTGAGGTCTTCATTGGATGAACTTCTTTTGATATAAAGTTTAAAATTCCTCTTCTCGGCCTTTTCCAGTGAGTGAACCAATTGAAATAATGTATCGGTAAAACGGCTGGTCATCATTAATAAATTTAATTACAAATCAATACTGCAAAGGGTTGTAAAAATAAACCTTGGTTTAAGCATAATAAATTATGCTGCAAGTTGAAAAAAAAACAATCCTATCTTCTCTTAGTTTCGTTTCCGAATAAAAGAAGATAGGATATCATAAACAGGCAATCGTTAAAAAAAGCAGGCAATCGTTATTAAATTTTGCATTAAAATGCAGAGAATGTAGAAATGCAAATAAATAATACTACAAAACTTTTCATATGGCAAGCAATCGTTAAAGTACTTCGGTCTATACGGAAGAACATTTTTATTTAGCGACCCGAAAGTAAAGTTTTTTTTAATGCTACCATTTATTGGTTGAAAATTACTTTTAAATCGGTTTTTAGTTTGCAATAATAAAATCCGGCTTTTTTATAAATATGCTATTGTATTTAAAACGAATGTTAGAGCCAACGTCAACTCGCCAATTGCCCATACCTTGCACCACCTTTGGGAAATAAAAGCACTTTAATTCAATTGTTCCAAAAATGAGGTTTTCATTTCGGGCACGTACTCCAGCCCCGACAGCACTAAATTGCGAGCTTTTTTTCAACGGTTGATTAACTGGTTTAATCAGGCACAAGTCTCCAAATGCAAATGGGGCAAAACGAAACCCCCAGAATTTTCGAAGGTTATAAAAAACAGTTTCAAATTTGCTGGTCACTCTAAGATCCGCATAGATGTTATCATTATTAAAATAGGGTAAGCCAAACTCGCTTTTTAGAAATAGGGGTTGGTTTAATACGGGGTTAAGTTGTCTCGTAATTCCAAGGCTGTAGAACTGCCTGTTATACCAATTTGGATTTATTTTTTTTAATCTTGTAAAATGATCAACGTTTAACAGCAGGTCTATATCTTCCAGTCCTCCCTTGTAGGAAAAGCCACCTAGTCTCAAGGTGTAGGTGCTAAAAAATCCTTTTTTATTAAAATGGGGTCTCGACCCTTCAATTCCATAGTATGGCCTCATTCTGCTGTTGCTGCTGAGACTGTCTTTTTTTTTGGTGATACCTGCGGTGATAGCAGCGGTAAACCCTTGTGGTACGTCCTCATTCCTTCCAAAACCGTAGATGAAATTGGTACGATAAAAATTTTGCTCAAAAATATTAAATGAACTGAGTAAGCCGGTAATATTGGAGTACCTGTAATCAAATATACGCCTTACATTAAGAGGCAAGTCTGTGAATTGCTGATATAATCCACGTATAGCAATAAACTTTCGCTGTCGGCTTTGCGTATTGGTTTTTCTTAACCCATTGGTACCGAAATTGTATCCATACCAGCCATCAATTTTATTGTAACTATATTTAAAATCGTTTAGGTAGCTGGAATCTTTTTGATATGCGTTGGTAGTTTTACTATAAGCCAATTCCAATGCACCCACCCATGGTATATAAGCAGTTACAAGCGGTTTTTCGAAATTAGTATAAAAGGTAACTTCTTCATTTCGTCCGCTGTTAAATGCATTTTTAAAGGTTTGGAAACCGAGTGTCCAGTTTATAAATGAACCCTTTATATTTCGATTTAAAATTTCTGCACCGTAACCTATTTTTGGTCTTCTTTCAGTGTCATATAATGTACGAAGTAATAACCGGGACCCAAATCCGGATACGTTCTCATTCTTTAATTCCACCTTATATTTATTGGAGCTTACTATATCAACCCCTCCGCCAATTGGAAAATTATCTTTACTTAGCACTATTATATCCACTTCTTCATTGCTGCTATCTGCAGGTTCAACTTTAAACAATGCATCCTGCGTATAAGGTTGATCTCTTAAAAATCGTTCATTATCTGCAAGCAGGTAGGGGTTTAATAAATCACCGGCTTTAAAAAACAAATTATTATTAATAATTTGTTCCCTGGTTTTTTTATGTAGCATGTTGGCAGCAATTGCCCCAAAATTGTTATTGTATTTGGTAGTATCATTTATCTGCCTTTCAAAACCCAGCCTTACTATCCTTACGCTCCTGATAAACTTACCCGAATAGGCCATAAAAGGGTTTATTTTTTGAACAGGTTCAGGGTCGTTGCTGGTAGTGGAAATCGTCTTTGCCAATTCACCTATGAGTCCCTTTTTTTTCGCCAGAAAAAAAGTATCGGCGTTACCGGGAGTTTGTTGTCCGTAGACAGGATAGCCAAATAGCACAACCACCCATAAAAGCCAAACACTCATTTTAAACATGGTACATTTTAAATTCCTTATCATAAAGGTATCGATTTGAAAAATGTGGAGCAAAAACGGGTGAAATTTTACATTGTTCGATTGCCCTTTTTAAAGAGCCCGTTTTCTATTAGTACCAATCACTGTTTGGACTAAGCAGCCAAAGTAGGGTAGAGCCTTGGCGGATTCGATAGCAGCCAGTTTAAATTGCTTCAAAAAGCTTTGGGAGATAATCATCACCCGAAGCCTAAATAGTAAGTTAATTAATCACTACTAACCGACAAAATGTATTGATAAAAATTGTCTAAAAAGGAGTAGGTAGCCTAAACCACCTACTCAAGTTGTATTTTGTGGTTGCATCACCCAAAAACAACATGAGTAAAAATACGGAGATAAAATTAGTCGG
>JANYCA010000179.1 GCA_025360525.1 Chitinophagaceae bacterium
CTAAAAAGTTTGAAAGCAAATCACAACAATGTATTTGACGGTAAAATTACCGGCGATGTTGTGTAAGAACTAAGTTACTAAAAAGTTTGAAAGCAAATCACAACATAGCCTTCAATCTAAATATATAGAGCAGTGTTGTGTAAGAACTAAGTTACTAAAAAGTTTGAAAGCAAATCACAACGTTGTTGGAGATGCTGCTACCTGTCATTGTGTTGTGTAAGAACTAAGTTACTAAAAAGTTTGAAAGCAAATCACAACACCTAACATCGACTATTACCAACTATTTCTGTTGTGTAAGAACTAAGTTACTAAAAAGTTTGAAAGCAAATCACAACATAATCCAATGGCGGGGCATACGGACCAGGCGTTGTGTAAGAACTAAGTTACTAAAAAGTTTGAAAGCAAATCACAACATATAGCTGTTGACGAAGCCAACCTTAGTTGTTGTGTAAGAACTAAGTTACTAAAAAGTTTGAAAGCAAATCACAACATAGGTGCTGGTGTCCATAATTCTTCACCGGTTGTGTAAGAACTAAGTTACTAAAAAGTTTGAAAGCAAATCACAACATGTTGGTGGATCGTGCCGGGCTATTAGGAGTTGTGTAAGAACTAAGTTACTAAAAAGTTTGAAAGCAAATCACAACCTGGATAAAATTACTACTGGTAAACTGGAGTTGTGTAAGAACTAAGTTACTAAAAAGTTTGAAAGCAAATCACAACGACCACCATAAATTAATTGACACACCAACGTTGTGTAAGAACTAAGTTACTAAAAAGTTTGAAAGCAAATCACAACGACTTTCTGTTTCCGTGATTGGTGCAAACGCTTCCACCCCCTAGGTCGGGTGCATTTCAACTTGTCGCAATACCAGGCTTTTCGTGAGCAGAAGAATTTTATGTTTACAAAACCTAATTTCACCCCTTCAGGGTTTCGGAAATTTTCAATTAATTTTTCTATAGTAATATCATCCCTTCGGGATTTTAAAGCCTGAAAGGCTGACATTACTATAGCCTGAATAAGCACAAGCCCATAGGAAACTCTGAAGGGGTGACATTATTTTACCGTATATTTTTCAATAAACTACAAAACACCAAAATCTACCGACGATTCATAGTGGAGAACAGCAACCGGCGACAATTATATATACACCTTTGCTAACCTACTGGTAGTCAATAGAAATGAGTTGCCTAATTTTTAGAGTCAGGCTCCCTTCTCCTTCGGAGAGGTGTTGGGGGTGAGGTCAATCAATCGGTGTATATAGGCTTTTTTGCAGCCACAATGCGTAGCTAATTTTAAATGCACCCCCTAGGTCCGTATCCCACCGACCTGTAACAAAATGAATTATCTTACAAATAAAGTTGAAAGTCAGCAACTTTAAATACAACCATCATAGGAATCCATACTCCGAATTCGGATGAGAGGGGTACTTACACATTTAGGAGAACTATTATAACCGAAAGACGTGGCCGGTGTGGTCACACAACCACGGGGAGAGAAACAAAACAGGTAAAGCCATCCAAACCCAACAAATAAAAAAACTAAGCATATTAATTGTGTTAGATAAGCAGGGGGGGCAAAGGCACACAGATTCATCAAAAGACAAAGAAAACATCTACTAAATTATGGTACTAAAAATTGACAAATACACTGACAAGAACAAAGGTGATTTTGAAAATATTTGGGTGGACTGGCTATCAAATTCGATGGGAATTCAGGCTCAACAAGTTGATATAGACGAAGTACGAAACCCTATTGACAACTACATAACAAGAGGTGATATGGCATTTTATGCAAATAAAAACAACGAGTGTGTTGGTGTAGTTGCGGTTAAAAAATTAAATGCAACCGATTATGAATTTTGCAAACTTGTTGTTAGTGAAAAGGCTCGTGGGCTTGGATTGGGAAAACAATTGGTTAAAACATGTATTGACTATGTGGAAGAATTAAATGGTGCAAATTTATACCTGCAAAGTTTTCACAAGCTGGAAATTGCATTTAAGATGTATAAAGCTTTAGGATTTATCGACGCACCTACACCAACCGACATGCTGGTAGTTGCCAAAACAGAGATTATAATGAAGATGGAATTTACCGCATTATAAAAGACAAATTGAAACAACCATAATTATCAGCAGCTAAATAATGTGGCGGTGGATTGGGGCAATCAGCAGCAGCTCGGGCAACACATTCAATCAATTACCGCCCTGCAGTTAGCCTTGCTCCTTGAGCACTACTGTATTACAACGGTACAAACATAAAGTCTGTTAATAAAAACAAATCATGAGGAACGTACAAAAACAAATAAACCAGTATATTACCAGTCAGCCTGAACTAAAACGAAGTGATATGCAGGCGTTGCACGAGCACATACTCCAACTACTGCCAAAATGTAAATTATGGTTTGTTGATGGCAAAAACAGCGAGAACAAAATTGTTTCGAACCCCAGTATTGGATACGGAAGCTACCTAATAAAATATGCCGATGGAAAAACCAAATCCTTTTATCAAATTGGGTTAAGCGCCAATACAACCGGCATTTCCATATATTATGGGCATCAACGATAAAACATACCTAGTCCAAACTTATGGAGAAAAACTAGGTAAGGCAAGCGTAAGCGGCTACTGCATTAAATTTAAAACACTCAAAGAAATAAACATCGACATATTTGCAGCAGCAATACAATATGGGGTTAACGAAACAAACTCCAGTGTATAGCAAGGACTGTTTGCTCCCGACCTTTAACAAAATCAATAGCTGTCTTGTTTTAAAAGAGGTTTACACAAATTAAGATTAAATATAGGTTGTTAATAAATGGATAACGACTCAATTAAACGCCGGTAAATGAAAAGACAGTTATAGATTACGGCATCTTTAAAACCAGATTTGTTTTGCATTCAATTTATCCAGGCACAAGGCTTCTATACCTTCTTACACTTTTACTTTTTACATTCACAGCACCTGCACAGGTAAAAATATTATTTGATGCAACAAAGGCAGAATCAGCCAGCAATGCAGACTGGGTAATAGATGCTGATTTGCACAATCTTGATTGGAGCCCTGGCCCGTTGGTTTGTTCAGGCGGCTGCCATCAATCAAATGCCCAAAGAATCCCAACGCCGGCACGGCCTGCTGCCGGAATTTTAACTGCAGAAAACTATTGGGATGGCGGCTTGTCTTTTTGGGCATTGGATTGCGCCTACAAAGGGTTCGTGGTTGAAACTTTACCGGCGATAACAGGTAAAATCACCTATAACGATGCTGGCAATCAGCAGGATTTAAGCAAATACAATGCTTTTGTGGTATGCGAACCAAACATAAAATTTACCGACCAGGAGAAAACAGCCTTATTGGATTTTGTTAACAACGGAGGAGGTTTGTTTATGGTTTCCGATCATAATATATCTGATAGAAATAGTGACGGCTATGATTCTCCCCACATTTGGAATGATTTTTTTGAGACCAACAGTACAGGAAGTACCAACCCGTTTGGAATTATGTTTGACCTGGCCAATATTTCAGAAACATCTACCAATATTGCTACAACTGTAAAATCGGATACACTATTAAGGCCGAGTGCTGGCGCAGGCTGGGGCAATGTTGCCAAAGTAAAATGGAGCAATGGTACAACCATTACTGTCAACCCATTGGTTAATTCAAGTGTGGTTCCGATTGTTTATCAAAGTACAGGCGGTGGCAATAATAAAGTAATGGTTGCCACAGCGAGATATGGCGTAGGAAAGGTAGTTGCATTTGGAGATAGTTCTCCTTTTGATGATGGCACGGGAGACACAGGCGATAATTTATTTGCAGGCTATAATGGAGATGTAACGCCCAATCACCGCAACCTTATTATGAATGCCACTATCTGGTTGGTTACAAATTATTCAACTATCTACACATTTAATGGTAATGGCAGCTGGGGCGTAGCTTCCAACTGGCTTAATAATAAAATACCCCCGCCTACCCTTCCTGGTTCCGATCAAATTATTATCGACCCGGTAGCAAACGGAGAATGTGTACTTACCGTACAACAAAACATTGCCAAAGGAGGAAAGCTAACGGTAGCTGCAGGAAAAAATTTGCGAATTCCGGGGTCACTTAATATACAGTAGGGCTTATGCTCTTTTAATCGATTGTTATCTTAAAATTACTTAACCAGTCATTAAGATACTATAGTTTACAGAACATTAGTTTCACTCAATGAAGTCAATCATCTTCTTATTTACCGCCGTAGTTTTATTTGGCTGCAAGAAAAGTGAGCAACCACAAAGCGCAACAAGTTGCGACCCCCAAATAAGTTATAAAAATACTGTAAAAGCAATCTTTGTGAATAACTGCACTGCGTCTGGATGTCATGATGGAGTTGACTTAGCATCCCTGTCAGACTATTTAGTTGCAAGAGATGCTTCAGGGCAGATTAGAACTGCGGTAAAAAATGGAGTAATGCCAAAAAACGGTTCACTATCAGTAGCAAACAAAGACGCCATTATTTGCTGGATAGATAATAGCTCAAAAAATAACTAATGAATTCGCCCCAATGTCGGTGCCCAAGCAAACCGTCGCAAATGAATTACCAGTTCACATTCTTGGTGGGCGCACCGGACTACGGGGATAAAAAGACATTTTGTAACATATCTGCCATGGCGAACGCTTTATTGCGCCTTTCTTATCTTTGACATAAACTCAAATTAAAATACAAATGGCAAAAACAGGCCCTATTGTTCTTTTAGAAGACGATGCTGATGACCACGGTGTTTTAGCAGACATTTTAAATGAATTGAACATTCAGAACAAACTTGTTTGGTTTACCAACGATACTGACGCTTTTTAATATTTAATAACTACTTCAGATCATCCATTTATCATTTTTAGTGACGTAACCCTGCCGGGAAAAAGCGGCACTTGAGTATTATCAAAAAAAGACTGATTTTCTTAAGTTTGATATGTCCGCTTTTAGTTGCAAAAAAAGTAAAGTTGCACGTGAACCGATTTATTATCAACTCGCTGCTAAAGGCTTAGCTTATATTCAACTCCCGGTTAACAGTTATTTTATCTATCAAGATTCTGCCACAGCTACCGAAGATTCTGTAGTTGTGACTACAAGTTCTTTTGAAAAATTGTATATACCATGTCAGGGTGGCCTTATCAATTTATCCGGCAACTATTATTACCAGGTTTTTAGACTGAAGCTGAAAGCTTCAAACTCATTACCAAAAGAATACTGGCTTTCAGGTACCGCAACTTCTAAATATAACGGCGAAATATTTTAACTTAGTAAAAATAATAATAGCTTAATATATCCCGTGTTTATTTATCTAACAGACGGCAGGTTTATTTCTTCAGTGTTGATTGGGCTAATTACTAATTCCACGCCTGAACAAAGCCCTGCCCACCATACCTTTGAAATGAGAAATATTAAAACAATCACTACTAACCGACAAAATGTATTGATAAAAATTGTCTAAAAAGGAGTAGGTAGCCTAAACCACCTACTCAAGTTGTATTTTGTGGTTGCATCACCCAAAAACAACATGAGTAAAAATACGGAGATAAAATTAGTCGG
>JANYCA010000180.1 GCA_025360525.1 Chitinophagaceae bacterium
ACTAAAAAAGCCAGTCAGCCTTCACTTTTTCCAAAGTAAGGTAGGAGGTCTGCTTTTAAATAAATACACACAACATAGCAAAATCAATACTTTCAGACGAAAAAAATTAGATTCCTGATTTTAGTCGGTTGATAGTGATAATAAATCTATTTTATCCCTGCCTAATTATTTCCGGAGCTATCATATAAATTCATCATAACCGGCGATAACCAAACATCCATCACCATACCAGATCTGATATATAATGGCTTTTTTAAAACGTCTAAGTGGCTGGGGTTTTGCTTGTAAATGAATGCATTCAATGTATCCCTTACAGTCGGATCGGGCACCAGATTCAGCAAAATACCCAACGAATCAATCTGGTTTTTTGCCTGCTGGTAGGTAAGCCCGATCAGGTCGGGAACCACCATTGTGTTCTCATTTAATCCACCACTTATTACCAGGTCAATCCTGCTGCCCCATTGTATTTTTGCCCCGGGGTCAATACGCTTGCCTTTGTAACGTTGTTCAATAATGGCGCCTTTCATAAAATCGGCCCGGTAAACTGTATCGCCCAGTAAAAGGTGACTGCGATCTAAAATATTTAAAGCAAAGTTGAGTGATTTACCTTCCAGCGATGGCATCGCAATCATTGGTGGAATGTAACGGTTAACGGTTATGTAAACAGTCCGGTTAATTTTTACAGTGGCATTGGCATCTGGCAATTGCTTTATGATGGTACCCCGCTGCAAGGTGTCGGTGTATATAGAATCCTGCACCACTACATCAAAACCCTTACTTTCCAAAAATTTGGTAGCCTCTTCGGTATTTTTACCTTTTACCGAAGGCACAGTTAAATACTCCCCATGTTTGGTAATCCAACCCAGCGTTTGCAGGGTAAGAAAAATTAACAAAAAAGCCAGTACTGCTGCTACTAATAAATTAACCAAAAAAGGTTTGTCGGTTATAAATTTAAACATGGTATTGATGTTGGGTTATTGTTTATTCACAAGGATTTTGATTGTAACACTTAGGTATCTAAAACATGCTTTACTTCTTTTTGAAAACAGATACTATTTTCAACGTTTGAATATTGTCCATAATTTGAAATTATTTTATAGCCGCTTTTTAAATAAAGCCCTATTGCCTCTGGCTGATTTTTACCTGTTTCCAATATGCATCTTTCATAGGTTAATGCGGCGGCCCAATTTTCTAATGCCGATAAGATGGCGCCAGCAACTCCCTGTCTCCTGCCCTGCGGAACAACGTACATTCGCTTAACTTCCATAGTATCGGGGTCGTAGGCTTTAATGGCGCCACAACCTACCGCCTGATCCATTTCATAAGCAACAACCACACATTTAATTCCATCAATTTTATTGTATTGATCATAAAACAAATGCTCTTTTCCATCCCTTTCAGCCAAATCAGCATCAAGCTGTTTTACAAGTTCTATGAAGTCAGGGTTTTCAGCCACGGTTTTTTCAATTCTTACCAATATTATTGTTTTTGCTGTGTACAAAAATCTCAAAAAATATTAAGGGCTACAAGCTATAAAAATAATACAACATCCTTTACAAAAAAGTGTTGTATTAACTTTTACCTGGCTTACCTGTTAAAACAATCTTCAATTAATGCACTGTAAAACTCCTGCAAACTCCATCCCATTGCCCTTACCTGCTGCGGAACAATACTTGCAGCACTTTGCCCCGGCACTGTGTTTATCTCCAGCATATAAGGCTGGGCCTTGGCTTCGTTGTAAATAAAATCTATGCGAACCACTCCCCTGCAATTGAAAACGCTGTATGCCTTTGCTGCCGCTGCTCTTACCTGGTTGGCTATAGACTCCTCCACCTGCGCCGGCGTTATTTCCTGGCTGGCACCTTCGTATTTTGCTTCGTAATCAAAAAATTCTTTTTTGGAAATAACCTCCGTTATTGGCAGGGGAATAATATTGCCTTTCGATTTAAAAACGCCAATGGTAAATTCCCTGCCGCTGATGAATTCTTCTACCAGCACCTGCGAATCTTCCTTGAAAGCTTTGTCGAGTGCCAGCTGCAATCCGGCCGGTTCATTTACTCGGCTCATACCAATACTGCTGCCGCCATTGTTGGGTTTTACAAATACAGGCAGCGTTAAAGTTGCAGCTATTTCTTCCGGCGTTACAATCGTATCGTTAAACAAGTGCATCGATTTGGCTACATGCAAACCTGCAAAAGCAGCCACGGCAACGGTATATCTTTTATTAAATGTTAACGCAGAAGTAGCGGTATCGCAACTACTGTAGGGTATTTGTAAACAATCGAGGTAACCCTGTAATTTCCCATCCTCGCCGGGCGTACCATGCAAGGCAATCAATACCGCATCAAACAAAATTTTATTACCATCAATGGTAATAGAAAAATCGTTTTTATCAACGGTAATTTTTTCGCCACTAGCCAATGAATGAAACCAGCCTGAAGGATGGATGTCAATTAAATAATGATTCCATTTACTGCTGTCTATATGCTGTTGTATGGTAGCTGCAGTTTTATAAGAGATTACTGATTCACCAGAATAACCACCTGTAACCAACGCTATTGTTTTTTTCATTTTCTCTAATGGGAATGTTTAAGCAAAGAAACAAAAATAGTTTGATGTTTGAACGACTAAACAGGCGGTGTTGCTGACTGCTGCATGCTGCTTTTACCCTAATAAAAAAGATTTGGAATCAGTTGCAGTCTTTCAATTTATGACCAATGGCCGGTCAAATTTTTTGTGGCATTAATTTTTATAAGGAATATTTAATTAATTACTCCGTTTAGCTTTATGACAGCTCTCTTTAAGTATTTGTAGCTCATAAAATTTCTTAAACAGGCGCTTGAAAAACCTTGCTTTTACAAATCATTATTTCATAAAAAAATCATTGTCATTATAGAAGAAAGATTGATCTATCATCATCCTTTCTCAAAACTTTATGCTTTAGTTGCCAAAAAAATATGATATTTTTATACTATAATTAATGAAAAAAATCATAATAGCCATATTAGCCATCGTTTATATGGGCACTGCTACAGGCGCCACTATACAGCTGCATTATTGCATGGGCAAGTTGGTTAGCATGGGTCTTTTGCCAGGCAAAGATGATAAATGCGGCAAATGCGGCATGATGAAAACAGAAGGAAAAAATAACGGATGCTGCAAAGATGAACACAAGCAAATTAAAATAGAAAAGGATCAAAAAACAACAGATACCGCTGTACAAACAATGCAATCAATTGCAGTTGAAATGCCAGCAGTTGTTACTGAAATTCCTTTAAATATTTTTTCTTCTCAAACAGAAGAAATCCAATACGGCAATGCACCTCCCCGAAGTGCATCTGTTGCAGTTTACATTCGCAACTGCGTTTTTCTTATTTAATCATCTACCTTTTTTATAATCCCGGCAACCAATTGTCTGGCTTTTGGCATTTCAGTCAATTCCTTTCTTTGTAATTTATTCTTCATAGACAATAAAATCAACAACATGAAATCAATTAAAATGCTGATGATGGCAGCTTTAACCATCCTCTCTGTTTCGGTATTTGCACAAGACAGCAGCATGCATAAAATGAAAATGCATAAAGAAAAATCTATTTACAGTTGCCCAATGCATCCAGATATGGTAATGGACACACCAGGTAAATGCTCTAAATGCGGCATGGATTTAACTAAATCTAAAAAGGAGCATATGAAAATGGACCATATGAAAATGTATTCATGCCCCATGCATGCTGACGTAACAAGCGATAAGCCAGGCAAATGTCCTAAATGCGGTATGGATCTAACAAAATCTAAAAAAGAACATATGAAAATGAACGCCATGAAAATGTACTCATGCCCCATGCATATTGATGTAACAAGTGATAAGCCCGGCAAATGTCCTAAATGCGGTACAGCTTTAGCACTTTCAGGAAAAGAAAAAATGAAAATGGAAGTTATGAAAATCTATACTTGCCCTATGCATGCTGATGTAATAAGTGACAAGCCGGGCAAATGTTCTAAATGCGGAATGGCTTTAAAAGAAAAGATTTAACAATCAATATCCATTTAAATTTTTTAAAGTGAAAATGCTGGTACACTTGCTTTGATACACTGCACCTGCAGCACTGTGGAAGAAATAATAAATTAAAAATCTATGGTTCAAAAACTAATTGAACTGGCTCTACGCAACAGGCTGATAGTTTTGTTGATTGCAGGCTGCCTGTTTGCGTGGGGCATTTTATCCATCAAACAAAACCCAATTGATGCCATTCCCGATTTGAGCGAAAACCAGGTAATAGTTTTTACTGAATGGATGGGCCGCAGTCCGCAGGTGATAGAAGACCAGGTAACCTACCCGTTGGTGAGCAATTTGCAAGGCATTCCAAAAATAAAAAACATCCGTGGCTCATCAATGTTTGGGATGAGTTTTGTGTATGTGATTTTTGAAGACAACGTAGATATTTATTGGGCAAGAACAAGAGTACTGGAACGGCTGAATTACGCACAACGCCTGTTGCCACAGGGCATCACGCCTACATTAGGACCAGATGGAACAGGTGTTGGCCATGTATTCTGGTATCACCTGGATGCACCAAAAATGGATTTGGGCGAACAACGTGCCCTGCAGGATTGGTACGTAAAATTTGCTTTACAAACAGTACCCGGCGTAGCGGAAGTAGCTTCGTTTGGCGGCTTCGAAAAACAATACCAGTTGGTGGTTGATCCTGTGAAATTACAGTACTACAATATCTCCCTGATGGATGTAATGAACAAAGTAAAAGCCAATAATAATGATGTGGGAGGAAGAAAGTTTGAAATGGCAGACATGGCTTATATCATCCGTGGCCTTGGGTATATAAAAAGTAAAGAAGATGTGGAAAATATTGCCATCAATAACTTCAATGGAATTCCGGTTCGTGTAAAAGATATTGGCACAGTACAAATGGGTGGAGATTTAAGACTTGGCATTTTTGATATGGATGGCAAAGGCGAAGTAGTGGGAGGCATTGTGGTAATGCGCTATGGCGAAAATGCAGACAAAGTAATTAAAGCCACCAAAGCAAAAATGAAAGAGGTGGAAAAAGGTTTGCCGGAAGGCGTAACATTTAAAACATCCTACGACAGAAGCACATTAATAGAAGAATCCATTGAATCGGTAAAAGGCACATTAATAGAAGAATTGATTGCTGTATCAATCGTAGTGATTATTTTTCTTTTACACTGGCGCAGTGCTGTAATCATCCTGATACAGTTACCTATTTCGGTAGCGGTTGGTTTTATTTTCCTGCAATTATTTGGCATCTCTTCCAACATCATGTCGCTGACCGGTATCGCACTTGCCATTAGTGTGGTAGTGGATGATGGTATTGTGATGGTAGAAAACGCCTATCGGCAGCTTAGTGAAGCTCAAACAAAAAAATCCAATTCAACCATAAAAGCATAAAAATGGCAAACTGGTTTAAACGAAATAAAGATCCATTAACAGCAGCCGAAAGAATGGACATCATTGAAAAGGCAGCTAAACAGGTTGGCCCTGGCGTGTTCTATTCTACCATCATTGTAATCACTTCTTTTCTACCTGTATTTCTACTCACCGGAATGGAAGGGAAATTGTTTCATCCCCTTGCATGGACAAAAACATTCATACTGCTGGCAGATGCTTTTTTGGCAATAACGTTGGCCCCGGTACTCATTTCACTTTTTTTAACCGGAAGATTAAAACCTGAAAGTGCGAATCCAATCACCCGATCGTTGGAAAAAATTTACACACCAATTTTAAAATGGTGCCTTAAATGGCGAAAAACAGTGATTGGTGTTAATGTAATTGCATTGATACTGGGCATACTGATGATGACAAAACTCGGCTCCGAATTTATGCCGCCTTTGGATGAAGGATCCCTATTGTTTATGCCCGTTACCCTGCCCGATGTTTCTAATTCCGAAGCCAAAAGATTATTGCAGGTGCAGGATAAAATCATAGGTACCATGCCGGAAGTTGCTCATGTGCTGGGCAAAGCCGGCAGGGCAAATACAGCAACGGATAATTCTCCCATCAGCATGATTGAAACCATCATTTTACTAAAACCAAAAAATGAATGGCGGGCAGGAATTACAAAAGATGGCATCATCAACGAACTCAATTCCAAACTACAAATTCCGGGTGTTACTAACGGTTGGACGCAGCCCATAATCAACCGGATCAACATGCTATCTACGGGCATTCGTACAGATGTTGGCATAAAAGTATATGGCCAAAACCTCGACAGTATTTATGCATTTGCTCAAACTATTAAAAAACAATTAGATGGCATTGATGGTGTAAAAGATTTGTATGTGGAGCCCATCACCGGGGGGAAATATATCGACATTGCAATAAAAAGAGAAGAAATAGGTAGGTACGGATTGAGTGTAGATGATGTAAACACAATAGTGGAAAGCGCCCTGGGGGGAATGAAGCTGACTACAACTATAGAAGGCCGCCAGCGGTTTTCGGTGAATGCACGTTATGGCCAGGACTTTCGTAACAACCTGCAGGCATTAAAAAGATTGCAGGTACAAACAATGAATTTTGGCCCCATTCCTTTAGAGGCTGTTGCAACTATTACATTGAGCGACGGCCCGCCAATGATCAATTCTGAAAACGCCATGCTGAGAGGTACCGTGTTGTTTAATGTAAGGGAAAGAGATATGGGTAGTACAGTAAAAGAAGCGCAGGATAAGTTAAACCAACTCATCACCAAATTACCTAAGGGATATTTTCTGGAATGGAGTGGTCAATGGGAAAATCAGTTACGGGCAAATAAAACACTCAGCATGATAATGCCCGTTGTAATCATCATCATTTTTATGGTATTGTATTTTACGTATCGTTCTTTTAAAGAAGCCATCGTAACGATGATTACGGTTCCGTTTGCATTAATTGGTGGTGTGTTTATGGTGTATCTGTATGGCGTTAATTTATCGGTTGCTGTTGCAGTGGGG
The DNA here is from genome assembly GCA_025360525.1 of Chitinophagaceae bacterium. Taxonomy (GTDB): domain Bacteria; phylum Bacteroidota; class Bacteroidia; order Chitinophagales; family Chitinophagaceae; genus Ferruginibacter. The sequence goes on from JANYCA010000180.1 coordinate 6,964, forward strand.
TTTATTGCGCTCTTTGGAATGGCAATAGAAACAGCCATGCTAATGACCATCTACCTCAACGAAGCCATGCAAAATATGGTGGCAAAACATGGTAATTCAAAAGCCAACATCACACCTGCCATTATCAGGGAATTTGTTATTGAAGGCGCTGCAAAAAGATTGCGGCCAAAACTAATGACTGTATCGGTGGGGCTATTTGGATTAATTCCAATATTATGGTCAACCGGCGTAGGCAGCGATATTATGCGGCCCATCACCATACCATTAATTGGTGGCACCATTACCTCCACTATTTATGTGTTGCTAATAACACCGGTAATATTTGAAATGATAAAAGAAAGAGAATTAAAACGTAGCGGTAAAATTGAACTCATCGATGTTAAAGAATAAAATACCCATCTTGTTGATTGCCCTTGCTGTTGTCTTTAGCAGCAAGGCACAAACAGTAAAGCTCGATGCGATCATTGATAGCATTACGGCTTTTCATCCTGTTGTAAAAATGTACAACAACGAAATACGCTCCATGGATGAAGCAGCGAAAGGGGCAAGAAGCTGGATGCCGCCACAGCTGGGCATTGGGCAGTTTATGACGCCCTACGATGCCCGCCTTTGGCATCGGGATGGCGACATACCCGGCATGGGTTCCATCATGCTTTCGGGGGAGCAAATGTTTCCCAATAAAAAAAAGCTGGATGCGGATGAAGCCTACATGAAAGCAATGTCATCAGTAGAAAAAGAAAAAAAGAATGCAACCCTCAATGAGTTGGTGAACGATGCAAAGCAGCTTTATTATGAATGGATAATATTGAAAAAAAAATTGTTGATTCTTGATGAAAATGAAAAAATTCTCGACTTCATGATTAAGAACGCTGAGATAAGGTATAAAAACGGCCTGGAGAAAATAAGTGCTTATTACAAAGCCAAGGCAGCATTGGGCAATGTGAATAATATGAAGTTGATGTTTGAGAACGACATCAATGAAAAAAGGATCCGCATCAATACATTGATGGGAAGAAATGCCCTGATTCAATTTGAGATTGATACCAGCTATCAACTAAAAAATTATGCTAACCTTGTTTTCGACAGCACCCTTTTTTATGCCAGCAGAAGCGACTTAAAAGCTATTGACAACAACATCAATCTCACCTTGCTAAAACAGCAAACAGAAAAGCAAAGTCTTAAACCGCAGTTCGGCATCCGATACGATAACATGTACGGCTTTGGCGGTCAGCCCATGTTATATACCATTATGGGAATGGTAAAAATCCCCATGGCCAATTGGTCATCAAAAATGAATAAGGCCAATATCGAAAGCCTTAAATGGAAGGCCGATGCGTTGCAATCTCAAAAGGAAATGATGGTAAATGAATATAGCGGAATGGCCTACAGTATGCGGAATGAATTAGCGTTGAAGAAAAAACAAATTGAAGGCTACGAAGAAAATATTATTCCGGCACTGAGGAACAATTTTAAAACCATGCAATTGGGGTACGAACAAAATACCGAAGAACTTTTTATGTTGTATGATGCCTGGGAAACTTTAAGCATGACTCAGTTAGAATTTACTGAGTTAATTAACCAGGCTTTAAAACTACAGGTAACGATAGAAAGACTTATTGAAACAAAGTAGTTGTACATTAAAGAAGAGAATAATTTTTTATGATTTTACAATATCACTGAGTTAACCAACAAAAAAATGAAGCAATTAATTATTTTCTCAGTTTTACTAATGGCCTTACTGGTAACAGCTTGCAGCAGCAAGAAGAATACAGTTGCTAAACAAATTTACACCTGCTCCATGCATCCGGAAATAATAAGGGACGCACCAGGCAACTGCCCCATTTGCGGAATGAAATTAATAGCGAAAGTTACCGATGCAAAAACGGTTACCGATATAGCATTGGCATCTTTAATAAAGCCTACTAATGAGTTTGTTCTTTCTTCCATTCCGGTTACAACCATACAAAAAAAAGAAGAAGATATCGAGATTGAAGCCTTGGGAAACATCACCTACGATACCAGGGAAGTGGGCAGCATCTCCTCACGTGTAGCCGGAAGAATTGAAAAATTATACGTACGGTATCGCTTTCAAAAAATCAGCAAAGGACAACACATACTCGACATTTATAGCCCGGAATTATTAACGGCACAACAGAACTTAATATTCCTGTTAAAAAACGATGCAAGCAACACAACTTTTATACATGCAGCAAAAGAAAGACTCTTGTTGCTTGGTATAAGTAGCCAGCAATTACAGCAGGTAATTAAAACCGGCAAACCAGTTTTATCCGTTGCAGTGTACAGCAACTATACCGGCCACATACACGAAGCCGCCAACGGCCCCAACATGAATCCTCTGCCCGGCACTATGAAAGACATTGCACGTATAACAGAAGAACTGTCTTTAAAAGAAGGAATGTATCTGCGCAAAGGCGAATCTGTTTTTACCGTGTACAATCCGGAAAAAGCCTGGGCAATACTCAATATTTACGGGGAGTACCAGTCGTTATTAAAAGCCGGCAACATCGTAAGAATAATTCCCGAAACTTCTCCGGACAAGGATTTCAGGGCATCCATCAATTTTATAGAACCATTTTATCAAAAAGAAAGCAAAACAGCAACAGCAAGGGTTTATTTCAACAACGGCACTTTAAAAATTCCCATCGGCAGCCAGGTAAGGGCAACCATTTTTGGCAATACCAAAAATGCCTATTGGTTGCCCAAAGATGCAGTGGTTTCGTTAGGCCTCGATAAAATTGTGTTTCAAAAAGAAGATGCAGGTTTTAAAGCACATAAGATAGTTACAGGCATCAGCTATAAAAATTTGGTACAGGTTTTCAGCGGACTTTCCGAAACAGATTCAGTAGCAGTAAATGCTCA
>JANYCA010000182.1 GCA_025360525.1 Chitinophagaceae bacterium
CTCACCATCCCTGTAACACTCGATACCAGCTTCTCCATTTGCATTAATGGAATTTGAATTGGCTTTTATAGTTGTTGCATTGATAATTATAATGCCACCTCCTGCTCCTCCATTTGGGTTAAAGCCCGGAATATTATCACAATGGCCTGCCCCTCCACCTCCACCCATAAATATTTTATTGGAAGCATTGTTATAGAAAAGAGATACTCCTCCCAAACCTCCATTTACAGATGGTGGGCCACATGTTATCCATTCATTGCCTCCCTTGCCTCCAACCGAAGCATTGCTTCCACCCCCACCGCCAGAGTTATGCTCAAGACCGCCGCCACCTCCATTTGCCATGGCTCCTTTTCCAAAAGCTTTTGAATCAGATATAGTGGTAATTCCTTCGCCTTTTGGAGCTGCCTTAATTTGGTCATTTGGATAATAGTAACCATCTTCATGACAGTAGTAGAAATTATTTTTTGGGTTATCACTTTGCCCTCCCTTAAATCCCTTTGCTGAAACATCTACCTGTCCATTCAATATAAGATTGTCTTTTACATTTAATATTAATACACCTCCCTTTTTTCCATCCCATGGTAAACAGGTAATTGTATCGGTAACCACAAGATCCTGAAACCACGGAACCCTAATCAATTGTACTTTTCCATCTGGCAGATCATATTGCCTTGTTAAGAGATTAATTAACTCAATAATATTCCCTGCTTTACTTTTTACATAATTGAATTCGTAGTTGCCTGCATTTCTATAATTTGTAACAGTTCCAAATGAGGCTGTATTCGACGAATCAATGATAGCTCCTTTCATCTGCATAATTACCACCGTATCGCCAGTATCGTATTTTAATCCATCTTCGACAGTTAATTTATTAGTACATACATCAAGTAATACTACAGGTGTGTAGTCATTGATGATTTTACTGGTACTTAATGGGCAACCAGTTACAGTAAGTATTATATTATTGGAATTAAAACGACAGTTTTCACTACTGATATTACCTGATTCGGCTGAAAGCATCCGGAACAAATACTTTCCATCATTTAAGTTTCCATAATTAATATTTAGAGAAGTTGCACCCGGAATATCGGCGTAGGTTAAACCTCCGTTTTTACTTACCTGCCATTGGTAAGAAGGAGAATTAAAATTGCCTGTAATCTTACCAAATAAATTTATAGTACTGCAATTATTTGTTCCTGTTGAATCAAACATTACTGTATTTGAAAAAGAAGCATTGGTTAGAGGACCACAGGGTTTAAAAGTGATATCATCTATTGCCAGATCATTTCCAATTTGTACTGTTCCCCCATTGTTGTTATTTTTTAAAACCAGTATTACTGAACTTACACCAGGGAGGACTGTAAATAAAAGACTGTATTGTTTCCAGGTAAAAGAATTAGTGGCTGCAATGTCGCCGGTATTGTAGGTTGCCAAAACTGCCTGTGTATTTACATCCAAAATGTTGAATGTGATATTGGGTGGAACTGCGCTGGGCAACACCGCAGGATTAATAGCATTTGTAACCCATGCAGCAAATTCGTAGGTGGTACCCGGACAAAGATTTGAAATAGTTTGTTTATAAAATTCTCCCGGCGTAGGAGCTGCGTTAAAAAATGCCATATAGCCATTCGGATCACCTGTATGATCTGTTCCTCCTACGTACCAGGCGCTGTTTGCAGGCACCTGATTTAACAATGCGTAGTCTCCATCAAGAGGAGAAGGAGGAGGGTTGCCGATTGCATAATTGGCAAAATTATAATTGGTGGTCGCACCTGCCACAACGGTTGAAAGCTGCGGGCCCGGATTATTTACCCCATTACCAAAAGTTATATTTACAACAGGAGCTCCAAGTGAGCCATTGCATTGGGCAAAAGACACATTCATCGATATATTACAAAGCAGTACGGAAAGAAGCAGGGCAGTTAGTCTCATGAAAGCATGGTTATAGGTTTCAATATGAAAGTAATGGAAAAAGCTGATTCGGAGTATAATTTCTGGGTTAATTTATTCATGAATAAAACAGCCGTTTTCAAAATTACAAATTACAATATTCAACCGCCACCCCCGCCCCAACCTTTGCATTGTTCAAAATTAATGCTATATTGGTTTCAAGGCTTTCTCCTTTAGTGCGATTGGCA
>JANYCA010000036.1 GCA_025360525.1 Chitinophagaceae bacterium
GAAGTGGCACTACAAATGCTGGCGGTATGTCATTTTTAGGATCTGGAACTGCTTCCAATGGTAATTGTACAATTGCCTATCAAAATAATACAGGTGCTACTATTACTGGTTTTACAATATCTTATACAGCTAAAATGTTTAAGTCTGGTACAGCTTCTCCTACTGTGTCTGTTTCTTGGTCAAATAGCCCTACACTGACAGTTCAACCCCAAGGTGCATTAACTAATTCGTTATCATCTTTGGGCTTTTCTGATGCAACTACTAATATTTCTACAGGTGTTACTTTGACTCAGACTGTAACATTCCTTTCTATAGCCAATCTTCAATATATTTATGTAAGATGGATACATACTGGAGCAGGTAGTAGTGATAATTTAGGATGGAATAATATTCTAATTACTCCAGTTACTAATACCCTTACCCCAACTATTACCGGTGCAGCTACAGCCGCTGCCTTTACAACAAATTATGGAACAGCATCAGCAGTACAAACATTTGCTGTATCAGGTGCAAACCTTACTGCCAATTTGGTAGCTACCGCACCTACGGGTTTTGAAGTTTCGAGTGACGGAACTACTTATGGAAGCACGGCAACATTTACACAGTCATCTGGCACAGCAAGCGGCACTTTAAGTGTAAGATTGGCTGCAACTGCTGCTGTTAGTGGAACTTATAATAGTCAAAATATAGTTTTATCCAGCACTGGTGCTACTAACGTAAATGTTACCACCTCTTCCTCAGGAAATGTAGTTAGTCCCAAAGCACTTACGGTAACTGCCAACGATGTTGTAAAAGGATATGGTGCAACACTTACCGGGGGAGCCGGTTCTACAGCGTTTACGAGCAGTGGTTTGGTAAGCCCGGAAAGCATCGGTACTGTTACTATTGCTTATGGTACTGGTTCAGCAGCGGGAGATGCACCAGGTACTTACCCAAGCCAGGTAACACCGGGTATAGCAACCGGCGGAACTTTCACTGCAGCTAATTACAGCATCACTTATGTAAAAGGAACTGTAACAGTGAATGCGGTATTGCCCACCGTAACAACACCCACCGTTGCTGCTATCACAAACACGTCTGCCACACTTGGGGCTACAGTAACCTCTGATGGTAATGGCTCAGGATTTATTATTTCCAGAGGCACTTCTTTTAAGGTGGGTACAGGAGTTGTATCTACCGATAACCAATTAATAGAGGGAGGAACTACAACAGGCTCTTATACACATATAAGAGCTTTAACACCCGAAACACAATATTCGTTTTTAGGTTATGCTATCAATGGTATTGGCACCGGTGTTTCATCAGCAGGAAGTTTTTTCACGCTATCTAACCCGCCAGCTGCACAAGCTGCTAATTTGGTGGCGCTTGCCGGTTCTTTCCAACAAATAGATTTGGCGTGGGATCCGGCAACTTTTTCAGCCACCGGAGCAACTGTAAAGGGTTATATAATATTAAGGGCATCAGGCGCTACACCTACATTTGTGTCAGCAAACGGCACAATACCCGTTGCCGGAATTGGTGTAATCGTATCTACCACAGTATTTGATCCTGCAATTTCTTTTTCGAATACTGGTCTTTCTCAAAATACAACCTATACCTACCTACTGGTTCCTTATACCTGGGATGGTGTAAATGCAGGCACCTATAATTATTTGCCCACAGCTGCTATAATTGCAACTGCTACAACACCAGTAGGTCCTTGTACTCCGCCTGCAACCCAGGCAACGGCTGGGTTAGTTAACTCACCGTCTGCAAGTTCCTTAAATATTAGCTGGGTAGCAGGCAGCGGTAATAACAGCCTGGTAATTGTAAGAGCAGTTAGCGCTGTTAACCAGGTTCCCGTTACAGGAACTCTGTATAATGCCAGTGCAGTGTTCGGCTCAGGTGATAATTTAGGCAGTTCGAATTTTGTGTGTTACAGTGGAACAGGAAATTCTTTTACATTAACTAATCTTTCGTCTTCTACGTTATATTACATTGCAGTATACACCTACAATGTAAGTGGATATTGTTTTAATCTTTCAAATCCGGCGCTAGCCTCCGGTTCTACGTTGGCAGCTCCTTCGCTCATCGAAACTTTTGAGCCGGGATCACGAGGTGCATATACACCTGCCGCTAGTGTGTTATGTAATTTAGGAAACTGGAATTTTGAAAATGCATTGATTGGATCAAGCGCTAGTGACAGGTTTATTGGTACCAGATCTGCCCGTATACAATCGACAGGATCGGTTACAATGCTATTTGATAAAGCCAACGGCCTGGGTTCTGTTTCAGTAAAGCATGCGTTATTTGGAACGGATCAAAACACGACCTGGAGACTTGATGTGTCTAATGATGGTGGTGCAACCTTTGTAGCTTATCAAAGCCCGGTGCAAACTACTAGCTCTCTCACATTGACTACAGTAACATTTACACCAAATATAACGGGCAATCAAATAAGGGTTAGAATTGTAAAATTAACCGGTGGAACAAGCAGCAGGTTGAATATTGATGATATAAGTTTGGGGGATTATGTTTCAACCAATACGATTACGACCGGTGCAATAACAGGTTCTCCGTTTTGTATAACCAGTGGTACCGGTATCTCTGTAAATGTTCCATTTAATGCTACCGGTGTTTACAACACAGCAAATGTTTATACAGCCCAACTATCAGATGCTAACGGAAGCTTTACGCTGGCTCAGGATATTGGTACTTTAGCAAGTACTGCCACGTCAGGTGTTATTACATCCACAATACCTTCTGGCACACCTTCAGGCACTGCGTATAAAATACGTGTAGTGGCAAGTGACCCGGTTATTATTGGTGCTGCAAGTGTTACCACTGTTGTTATTAATTTAAATACTCCTGATGTAAGCGGTGTAAGTGCTGGTCCTTCATCTGGCCAGGTAGCATTAAGCTGGACAAATCCCACTGGTTGCTACGATGAATTATTTGTCTATCAATCTACCAGCAATATTACCTGCGTACCATCTGGACTAACTGGTACTAATTGTAGTGGTATTGTTTATAACGGTTTAGTAAATTCAGCTACTGCAACAGGGTTGACCAATAATACAACCTATTATTTTAAAGTTTTTGTAAGAAGAGGAACTACTTGGAGTTCAGGAGTACAAGTTACAGCAGTGCCCGTGCCTGTAGCCGATGGCGATTATCAAACACATCAGAGTGGGCCGTATACTACCGCAGGCACCTGGGAAAAAAGAGTTGCCGGAGCATGGCAGTATCCATCTCCTGATGCACCCGGTACAGGTAATACAGGAACAGCAAATGTAACTATTCAAGCTACTCATACTATAACATTAGCAAGCAGTGTGGCTACCTCGGCAATTAAAACGTTGACTGTTAATAATACAGGCAATCTGTATGGCACAAGTATCTCTAATACCTACATAACTGTATATGGAGATATCATTTGTAACGGTACTATTGGTACAAATGCTGTCACTTACAACTCACTCAGCTTTAATATGGAGGGTATAAACAGTACTATTAGTGGCACCGGAAATGTTTATGCATCAAGGATTAGGAAAAGTTACACAGTAAATCCAATTACCAATCTTATTATAGCAATGAATGTTTACCTGTTGTGGAATACAGGTTCTGGCACAACAATGTATAACAATGCAACAGGCACCACCTTCAACGTAACGGTTAACCAAAATGCAACTTTGACTGCTGTACTGGCAGGAGCTACCTCCGGAAATATGGCTATTAACGCAACTGTGGGAACCGGCGGTGACAAAGCCGGAACATATACTATCAACGGTACTATGAATATCCCCGGCATATTATACGCAACCTCCAGTAATCCCAATGCCGGACGTAGTTGTAACTGGATTATTGGTAATACCGGCGTTGTTAATTGTAATCAAATAAACAGTGATGCAAGCGGGCTTGGTGGTCATACTTTTACCATACTGAGTGGCGGACGTCTTAATATAAACACCAATGTTGGGTTTAATACTGCTACCGCAACGAGTTTTAGTAGCACCAATAATACATTTGCTTTGCAGCCAAATTCAATAGTTGAATATTCAGCACCCAGCGGTATTACGCATATTTTAACGGATTTAAGTTATTCAAACCTGGTGGTTTCCGGAAGCGGAACGAAGGATTTTATTGATAAAAATTTATCTCAAACAGGTTTAATCCTTACCGTTAATAAAAACTTAACCATCACCGGCTCATCCGTTCTGGATCCTACCAATCCTTTACTTAGTAATCCTTCCAACTCAATTAACGTAGGAGGCAACTGGAATAATTATTCCACTAATGGTTTTAATGAGGCTTTTAGTAATGTTACTTTTAATGGTTTTTCCGGTGCTGAGAAAATTTACTGTCCGGGGGGTGAAAACTTTTACAACATGACGGTTAGTAATACTAATATTGCTGGTGCCGAACTTAACACGGATGTAACAGTATCTAATGATCTCGATTTAGGCACCAACGGCCGGATGTTTTTTGGTGCAACTCCAAATATCATGCGGCTTACAAAAATGACTTCCGCTTCCAATAGTTTCCTGGGTGCTGGAATTGCGCTGTTAGATATGTCTCAATCTGCAAGCACCCTTTACATCGGCTGCCAAACAGCAACATATTCTGGCGGTTTTAATGCCGGATCAACCTCTTTAGTCAATTACAACAGAGACAATTCAATTTCTGCATCTGGTGGTACACAAGATATTTTGACCAGCATCTCGTATGCAAACCTGAGTGTTTCAGGCAGCGACACAAAAATCACCAATAATGATTTTACCGTGGGGCGTACATTCACTGTTGATGGAGGTAGCACTTCTCTTGAAGCTACTACATTGGGTAAAACTCTCACACTCGGGGGTGATTTGACCCTAAGTGGCGGAGGAACAATGGGAGGTTTGGTAGGAACCAGTTGTTTAAATAACCTGAGTATAACAACTTCCGCTGCCAGTGCGGCTTTAAATCAAACTTTTTCAGGAGGATTTAACACAGTTAATTGTTTTAACCTAAATAGTACAAAAACTACCAACGGCATAATTTTGTCTGCATCCAACTCAAACCTCACAATAAATAACAATCTTACACAAGCCTCTGCTGCACAGCTTTCGCCTAACGATAACAGAGTTAAAATAGGCAATGTGTGGAGTATTTGGGGATCCGGCGGATTTAACATGGGAACCTCCACAGTTGAATATATGGGCACCATACCTCAAACGGTAATACCTGTAAATTATTACAATCTTGAATCTACTTCTATTGGTGCAAGAACCATGAGCAGCACAGGTACAATAGGTATTGCTAATTCATTTACCAAGGGCACTAATGCCTATACCTTTACGGGTAGTACCGTTGATTATAATGGAAGTGGCGCACAGGATATTACGGCTTTTACAGCAGGAACTGTAATTAACGGCACCTACAATAATTTAACATTGTCAAATGCCGGTATTAAGTCCCTGGGGGGTGCTACGGATGTTGAAGGAGCTTTAAGTTTGAACAACGATATTACATTTGCGTTAGGTAACAATCATCTGAATCTTAAATCAACAACAACCCAAACAGCACGGGTTGCAGCCATTGCAGGAAATCCGGTAATAACCTATGGTACCGGTCGTTTTGTAGTAGAACGTTTTTTCGGTCAACATCGGGCCTGGAGATTAATGACAGCGCCGCTTTCAGTTGCAGGAACAACAACAGGTAACACATTCTTTAACTCGTACCAGGCTGGTGGAAATAATCTTAACACCAATATTGGTAATGGAACTTATATTTCTGGCTCCGGTGCAAATCCTGTTGTAAATGGATTAGATGTTACGCCTTTAGATAAATCTTCGCTAAAAATATACAATAAAGTAACAGGCGTTTTTGATCCTGTATTAAATACCCGTAGCCTTAATATTTCTGCCAGTAGTATGGCTACAGGCATTCCCGATAACTTTGGTTTCTTTATGTTTGTAAGAGGAGACAGGTTTAATAATCCTAACCAGTTTACGGCTGGCTCTACAGTAAATGAAACCACTCTTAGGGATACTGGTCGCCTTCAAACAAAATCTTACACTTTTGCCGGAAACAACCTTGTTGTCGGTGCACTGGCTTTAATAGGCAATCCATATCCATCGCCTATTGATTTTGCAAAATTTACCCGAATAAATGTTTCTAATAAAGTTTGGACCTGGGATCCAAATATTAACGCCGTTGGCGGCTATGTGCTATTTGATGGCGGTTCTGGCTATAGTGCTGTAAGTGTGCCTTCTGCAACATATACAGGTACCATCGGCCAAACAAAGATTATACAGTCTAAACAGGCCTTTTTTATAGAAACAAGCAATGTTAGTAATCCTACTATAATTATTAAAGAGGCGGATAAAGATGCAAGTAATAATCAATTAGCGTACAGACCCTCAACTGGCAGAAACGCACCTATGCTAGCTGCTAATCTTTATGCTATAAATGATACAGGAGATAGAAATTTATTAGATGGAAACCTTTTACAAGTTGCGATGGAATTTAATGATGAGGTAAATTTGGAGGATGGGGCCAAGCTCACTAACATCAATGAAAACTTTGGCATAAATAATAAAAAATGGTTGTCGCTTGAAAGAAGGAAAACATTAAATGCCGGGGATACCATTCACTATGTACTTACAAGAACAAACAGACGGAAATACCAGTTGCATTTTATGACGGATGGTATTTCAAAAAGTAACCTTGCAGCTTATGCGGAGGATAATTTTTTGCGGTCAAGTACTGCATTAAATATGCAGGGTGACCTATTTTATGATTTTGAAGTAAACGATAATCCTGGCAGTGCTGCCGCCAACCGTTTCCACATTGTTTTTAAAAAAGTGTTTACCTGCAATACCATTAATGCAGCTATGCAAAATGATGATGTTGCTGTAAACTGGCAGGTAACGGGTGAAGAAAACATCCAGCATTATGAAGTGGAGCGCTCTATCGACGGAAACAGTTTTACAAAAATTGCCACCGCAGAAGCAATTGGTAACAACAAAAATGCAAACGATTATATACAACTCGATGAAAAAC
>JANYCA010000133.1 GCA_025360525.1 Chitinophagaceae bacterium
CTCCAGGCAGGAAATGCCTTTACAGCAGCTTCAACTGCAACATTTAAATCATCTTTTGTGGACATGGGTACGGTGGATAACAGGGTACCATCAACAGGAGAAATTACCTGCATGGTTTTGCTGGTTGCCGGGATAACAAATGCGCCGTTAATAAAATTTTGAATAGGTGCGTATTTCATAAATGAATTTTAACTATAAATTTTGCAGAAATAAGACTGAAAATTATAAATATTTTATTTTAAAAACAAAATAATAATAATTTTTTATTTTTAAGTTGCATATTTGTTCTGCAATAATTATGGCGAACAACACTTTTATACTCGATGACCTGGATTTTGCCATCTTATCTTTTTTGCAAAAAGATGGACGGATGTCATTTACCGTAATTGCAGATAAATTAAAAGTTTCTATCGGCACTGTACGTACACGATTTAATAAACTAATTGATGAAGGCGCCGTTAATATTATTGGAAGGGTTGATCCGGATAAAGTGGGCTTTAATTCCTATGCACATATTGCGGTTTTTGTAAGGCCGGCTACGCTTAAAGAAACAGTTGCCCAAAGCATTGCCCAACTGCCCGAAGTAAGTTTTTTGGCAATGACCTCCGGCGATTACGATTTAGAAGTTGATGTTATGTGCAGGGATAATAATCACCTGGTAACTTTTGTAAATGAGCTTTCTGAAATTGCCGGCGTAAACCAAACAAAAACCACCATTTATTTAAAGGTTTATAAATACGCCCAACCCGATTTAAACTTATTAAAATGATCAAAAAAGCAACTTTACAGGATACCAATTTTTTTTATGAATTGTATATGCATCCTGATATTAATCCATACTTGTTGTATGAGCCAATGGCCATAGCCGCCTTTAAACCAATCTTTGCTGATTTGGTGCAAAAAGAACTGATTTTTATTTATTTCAATGAGGAGGGGTTACCGGTTGGCATGTTTAAATTGATACCGCACACGTATCGTTCGGCTCATATTGTGTACCTCGGTGGTGTTGCAGTTCACCCACAGTACGCAGGCAAAGGATATGGTTTCTTAATGATGAAAGCAATAATTGATTACGCCAGCAATCGGGGCTTTTTGCGAATTGAATTGAGCGTAGCTGTACAAAATTCAAAAGCCATCAGCTTATATGAAAAAGTTGGATTTGAAAAAGAAGGCATTCTAAAAAAATATACCTATCTCAAAGAAAAAAATACATTTATCGATGAAATTCAAATGGCTTACCTGGTGTAATAGTCAGCTTATTTAATCACCTCTGTAATTACTTTGCCAACACAGCCATTGGGCATTTGTATTTGAAGCATAGCAGCAATTGTTGCAGCAATATCAGTCATATAAATTTCTCTGTTTGTATTACCCTGCTTTACATTCCAGCCATAAAATAGCAAAGGAATATGTGCATCATACGGATTCCAAATCCCGTGCGTTGTTCCTTTTGTACCGCCATTAAAATATCCGGGCTTAAATACAAACTGGATATCTCCGCTCCTTTTTGGTGTATATCCATTTATCATCATTTTTTTCTGCGTTTCCGGTAATGTTCCCTCTGATATTTTCTCCAACTCCATAGCATTTGCGATAGATGGTTGCTTTTTTAATTCAGAGATAAGAAAAGAAGTGATGTCTTTACGTTTATTGGTTGATAAATTACCCAGGTATAGCTGGTAATTCATAATAGTTGAAACGGCATTTCTAACACCCATTTTATCCGCTACCAATTGATTCATTTTTGCCAATAAACTGGCATCATCCCCCACACCGGCTGGTATTCCATGTTGCTTTAAAAAAGCAGGCACATGCGCAACCCCATGGTCTGCTGTTAAGAAAAACAAATAATTATCTTTACCTACAACCTTATCAAGGTATTGGAGAAAATCGGCAATATCTTTATCGAGCTTCAAATAAGTATCTTCAATCTCCATTGAATTAGGACCAAAAGTATGGCCTATATAATCGGTTGAAGAAATACTCAACGTCAAAAAATCAGGCACTGAATTACTACCCAACCGTTCATTTTTCACAACTGCCTTTGCAAAATCAAAAGTGAAAGTATTGGCAAAAGGCGTTGTTTTAAATGCTTCATACCTGCCAGTTTTTATGCTGGCAAGCTGATGTGGAAATACTACTCCTACCTCGCCCATAATGTTACCTTCAAATGGCATATTATCTTCGGTACTTTGTAAGTAAAGCGATTTTTCAGTATTAAGGTTCCAACTTTTGCTCATGTATTTTGCGGGAAAATCATTGGCGTTAAAATCATTAACCCAACCTGGTAACTCTTTCATATAATATGTACTGCTAATCCATTTGCCCTCCTCTCCATCGTACCAATAAGCAGCATTGGCACTGTGCCCCGCTGGCAAAATAGCTCCCCTGTCCTTGAGGGCAATTCCAATTACCTTGCTTTTAAAATTTGTAGCTAGCCTAAGTTCATCAGTTATTGTAGTAGTCCATAAATTTTTAGGGCTCATTTTTCCGGCAATAGTGTTGCTTCCAAGAGTTTCTGCAGCGTCGTCCTCGGTACAATAAACGACTGTACCCGTTGTTTTATCAAACCAGTTATTTCCTACAATACCATGTATTGCGGGCACACTACCTGTGTAAACGCAGGTATGTCCTGGTGCTGTATATGTTGGCATATATGGTATCAACGTATTTTCACAACTAAAGCCCTCTTTCAATAATTTTTTAAACCCACCGGCTGTGTATAAATCATTGTAGCGATATAAAAAATCCCAACGCATTTGATCTATTACAAGACCAACGACCAGCTTTGGTTCTTGACTACTTGACTTTGAATTATTAGCCTGATTTAGTGCTATTAATGGAAGCTGCAATACGACTACTGTAAATATGAAAAACTTTTGTAGCATACAAAATATTTGTACAAATATAGCTGCAACTATATTGAATACAGACGAATTGATGAATTACCTGACGGCAGCGAAATTTGTTAGCTTTAGCCGCTGTTCCTTAACAAAAGAAGGCAAACCATGCAGTGAAATTCATTATTTAACTCTTTGCCCTGCGCAAAATGCTGCAACAATAGTAAAATTGTAGCCGGGTAAATCAGCGATTGTGCTGGTTAACTCAATGTCAATAAATTTTAGTTTCAATAACTTAGTTTTGTGCCAATTAATTCAAAAAGATTGATGCGATAGTGAAAGAATGTTTTTGATATTATTCAAAAAAATGCATTCTTAATTTCATAAGCACCTTTCTTACTTTAAAAATCTTTGGTAAAAACGAAACAAATTTAAAGTGAAAGGAAATTATATTTTGCGCTCGTAGGCGAACATTGTATGATTAAATGGTGTAGTGTTTTTTTTGCATAATGAAAAAATTCACTTTTTTTAAAACCAAACTTTAAACCGATAATAACAAAATTAATATGGCAGATGTTTTTGAAAAATTAGTAAAAGACGGTGGACCAATTGGTCAACACATGGATAGAGCCCATGGCTATTTTGCATTTCCAAAGCTGGAAGGTGAATTGGGACCAAGAATGAAATTCAGGGGAAAAGAAATGATTGTATGGAGTCTGAATAATTATCTGGGGCTGGTAAATCATCCAGAAGTAAGAAAAGCAGATACAGATGCTGCCGCCAACTATGGCATGGGCAATCCGATGGGCGCAAGAATGATGAGTGGCAATACTGCTAAACATGAAGAACTGGAAAAAGTAATAAGCCGTTTTGTAAACAGGGAAGATACAATGCTGCTTAATTTTGGCTACCAGGGCATTATGAGTTGCATTGATGCTTTGGTTAACCGCCGGGATGTAATTGTTTACGATGCGGAAGCTCATGCCTGCATCATGGATGGCATCCGCCTGCATTTGGGTTATACATATGCATTTAAGCACAATAATGTAACGGATTTAGAAAAACAACTTCAACGTGCCGAAAAGATGGTTGCAAAAAGCGGGGGAGGTATTTTAGTAATTACGGAAGGTGTTTTTGGAATGGATGGTGAGCAGGGTATATTAAAAGAAATAGTTGCATTAAAAAAACAATACCAGTTTAGAATATTAATTGACGATGCCCATGGGTTTGGTTATATGGGGCCTACCGGTGCAGGTGCTGACGAAGCGCAAGGTTGCCAAGCGGACATCGATTTATACTTCAGCACATTTGTAAAAAGTATGGGTAGCATTGGCGCATTTATAAGCGGACCCAAGGCTGTATTGAAATACTTGCGCTATAATACCCGTAGCCAGATATTTGCGAAAAGTTTACCATTAATGATTGTGGAAGGAATGTTTAAAAGAATGGAAATGGTAGAAACCATGCCGGAACTAAGAGAAAAATTATGGCAAAATGTTAACCGCCTTCAGACCGGATTGAAGGAACGAGGTTTTGATATTGGTAACACCAACTCGCCGGTTACACCTATTTATATGAAAGGCGATGTACCGGAAGCCACGCAGATGGTAATGGACCTGAGAGAAAACTATTATGTGTTTTGTTCGATTGTTGTTTACCCTGTAATTCCTAAAGGTGATATTATTTACCGGATTATACCAACTGCTGAACATAGTTTTGAAGACATTGACATTACCTTAAAAGCATTTGAAGAAACCAAGAAAAAATTAGATGCAGGTTTTTATAAGGCGGCAGAAATACCAGACATGGCAGATGTGAATTAACTATAATTTGAATGAACGATCAAAACAATAAAGTCTGGCTAATTGCCGGACTTTATTGTTTTAAAATAGAGCTATAATACTTATCTAAAACGAGACAAAAGGTTGTCCACCCCAAAAAAGTCCGGATAACAGCCTATAAAGATTTTCTATGCTGCAATTGCTATCTGCTAAGACAAAAGGTAAAAGTTTGGACTGAAAAATATTTGCTGAACCAAAAATTAGGTTAAGCGTCTGAACTGGCATATTGTCATAAAATCGACATATGCTGCTTACCGTAAGAACCAACCCCATTTGAAATAATTGCATAAGAAAATGCTAACTCAAGAAAAGGTTACACACTGCAGTTGAACACGACCTGTCTGGCGAAGACCAGTCCAACTGAAAAGTCATCAACAAATTCTTCATCAGCAAAACATAATTCACTCAAATACCAGTATTCTTTTATAAGGATGAAGGCTTGAATGAAGGCCAGTCTATTTTTTGAAATAAATCAAAATAGCAATTGAAGTTAGCGTTAGCCGAACCCATCTAAAAAAACCTAAAGGATTTATTTTAGAGGCTTCTTTGATTTATCTTCCCGCAAACCTATTTAGTTAGTATCCAAACAATCCAAGAATTTCAAATGCTCCAAAGCCTCGAATCTTATTTCACAAACCGGGGCTTAGTAATCTGTCCAATCTTTCTCTACCCAACTGTTTAATTTTCTCCCTACTCTAAAATATTCGAAAAGTTGCAAACACACAAAGAGCAAATTGGGGATCCAAATGCCTACTACTGCAATTGTAACTTACTCAAAAAGAAGATGAAAAATGTAACCAAGGATCTTTTTGTAAAATTCATGCTATTTAATTTGCGCATTATAATAGGTCTTTTTTTATATAATGATACAAATACAAATTTTTTACATTTTAAATGGAACCCCTTTTTTATTCCATCGCCAAATAAACTTGATCTTTCTATTATTCAACTGTTAAGATGATAATCAGATACCATCTGCCAAAACAGCGCAGCTTCAATTAATTTATAAATATAAAAGTGAGTTCAGAAAAAGTTCCGAACAATGGCTCTAATTCAAATTTTATGGTACTGCTAAATTCATCCTTTTGCAAATTATCTTAAAAAAAGCCTTGAAAGATTACAAAATAACAATGAAGAAGCTATTTATTTACTTTTTTATTTAGGTATTATCCATTACATATTGTCTTTCATTACTTTAAAGCATATTATTGCCAATTATTTAGAATGAATTTTTACCAGGTGATTATCCTTATATTTCGCTGCTTTAAGGTAGTTTATATTGATATTATTTATTTTATTTAATTCCCTATTATATTTATAATCAATTATTTAATATTTTTATTTTTACCTATTTTTATTAGTATATCAATATAGTTTGCAAAGTACTATTACATTGGCTAATTACTAAACTACTTAGTTTCTTTGTGCTACAATAGATTGTTAACTTTCACGCTTCGATTGAACAAAGAAAATATATCTTCAATAAGAGCTTAATTTAGTGTTTCCCAGTATTACCTCTCAAAATCATGATAAACAAAAAGACTACTCTCCCACATTTGTTGCTGTTACTGTCATTATTACCTTTGGCCTGTAGTACACCGAAGGCATTAGAATATAGAACCTTCAAAAACTTTACTCTTGAAAAACTGGGTTTTTCATCTACAGCAATAAAATTGGACTTAATCTATTTTAACCCAAATAACTATGGAATATACCTTAAAACTACAGATATAGATATTTTTATAAATGATGCTTACCTAGGACATAGTACCCAGGACTACCAGATTAGTATACCTAAAAAAGAGGAGTTTGCAATACCCTTGAAGATAGACGTCGACATGAGGAATCTTTTGAAAAACGGGCTAAACACTTTTCTTAGAAATGAAGTAACGGTAAAAATAACAGGGAGTATTAGGATTGGAAAGGCTAATGTGTTTATGAGTTTTCCGGTATTGTATGAGGGTAAGCAGGTCTTCAGCTTTTTTTAAAAGAACATGATTTGGGCAATAGCCATCCGATTCTGATTGGCATTTTTAAATTAAAAGCTCTTTTTAAAGCAATTTTCCGCAACAAATTTTTTCTTTTCACCCTAGTTTTCTGCCATTCTCTAAAAAAAATTCATTCGTTAATTGTGTAAAAAATTGACTTTTTAGAATAGATGTCGATTTGAAATAAAGATAATTTTCTTAATTAGAACAAATTTGGGGAAAACTAAAAGAGCTTTTATGGTATCGCTGCAGAAAAATTTAGAAGTCTTACTTTGGTTAAATTAACAGGAAAAGTACCTTATAAGTTTAAATGAATGCAGCAGTTACTTTTACAATTTAGGGCGGGCGTTAGCAAAAAAGTGGCTTGTGAGTAATGATCCGTTAATGATTTAGTCAAGTCACAATGACAGTTATTCTGATCCACTTTAAAAATAGGCAGGAAGTATATTTGTAAAAATTAATAGAAATTGGCCCGTATTCATCTTCATTTTTATGTACTTCGCAAAAAAAATTAATGTTAGAATTAACTTCATTCTCACTCCTTCAGTATCTTTAAAAAGATAGAAAATGGTAACAAACCTGTAGAGTTTGCATATACATTCACCCAAAAAATACCTGACGATTAGTTACAGTCTCTTGCCAGATGACCTTCATTACGCCATCACCGCTACAGCAAAATCTTTTAAAATCGGGCTAAAATGAAGGAATTAATTGGCTAAAGGGTTATCACCAAGGGGCTAAAAATCATAAAAAACTCCCTAATTCTGGTTGAAATGCAGGAGATATACGGTCAACAATTTCAAAAAAAGTCTAAAAACCGCAGGAAAACGGACATAAAAATAGCCCTCACAGGCTATTTTACGCAGCTAAATCAATCCATTTTATATGCTATTCAACATCGAATCCCCAATCTTTCCCTTTATTAATTGCAGGCACACCTTCGGTTAACCACTTTGCTGGCCGCTCCCCTTTTAGCAACCAATCAAAAAATTGTTGCTCCCTTATCTGTATGTCTTTACGATTTTTTCTTTCCACAAGATTGTGGGCTTCGCCATTGTAATTGAGCATCCAAACCGGCTTAGCCAGTCTGCGTAATGCGGTAAACAGTTCCATTCCCTGGTACCATGGCACTGCCCCATCAGCGTCATTGTGCATTATAACCAACGGCGTTTGTACTTTTGGTAAAGAGAATAAGGGTGAATTTTCCATATATAATTGCGGCTTTTCCCAAAGTGTTGCGCCTATACGGCTTTGACCTTTCTCATATTGAAACTGTCGGTTCACGCCACTCTCCCAACGGATACCACCATATGCACTTGTCATATTAGCAACAGGCGCACCGGCCCATGCTGCAGCAAATAAGTTGGTTTTTGTAATGAGATACGCCACCTGATATCCTCCCCAACTCTGGCCCTGAATACCAATTTTTGTACTGTCTACAAAACCCATCTTTACCAAGGCTCTTGCACCGCTCACAATATGATTATAAGCGTCGTTACCTGGATGACCAGTAGTATAACTGATATCGGGCGCCAGTACAATGTAGCCGCGACTTACAAAAAATGGAATATTCAGCCTGCTGGGAGTTGGTGCCGGAGCAGCATAATTATATAATCCATCTGTTAGTTTTTCATAAAAATAACAGATAAGTGGATACTTCTTTTTAGGATCAAAATTGTCTGGCTTATACAAAATGCCAGTTGTGTTTTTGCCGGAGTAGGCTTTCCAGGTATATAACTCAGCTGTTCCCCAGTTGTAATCCTTTTGTTGAAGGTTGATATCCGAGAGTTGTGTAAGATTAGTATAGGTATCAGATGCTGCATTTCCTTGTAGATTAATTTCTTCTCCCGGTTTCGGGCTATCTAGTTTTACAACAAACATATTAGGCGAATTCTGAAAATTCTCCCTGGAAAAAAGGAGTGTTTCTGTATTTTTTGATAAGGCATGTTTTGCTGTAACAGCCTTGCCATCGTAGATAATTTTCCCTGAAATATCAGTTTCACTAAGCGTTTTAAAATATAATTCAGATTCTTTTGTAATCCGGTTTTGAATGGTAAACAAATACCTGTGGTAACTATCAAAAAAACGTTGATCCTTATCCAGTAAAATGTTCCTGGACGTTCTATTTGTTTGACGGCCACTCAAAAATTTATTTCCCGAAGCGGCTGCTGGGTATTTTGAAACAATAAGTGGGTTGTAAGACGCAGTTGGAGCAACACGCCACAGATCAAATTTGTCATACATATATACGGCACTATCGCCCTGGTGCCAGCCCAACACACCATAACTTTGGGGCAAATCCGGTACATCGTTGTCCTCATCATACAATGCAACTTTTATTTTTTCAGTGATATTTTTTGTGATGCCGGATGCAACTTCGTAGGTAAAATAATTCTTTAAAACAGGATTGTACCAGTAAACAAACTTACCCCCGGGTGATACTTCTGCGTTTAAATACAAATTAGTGAAGATGGATTTTCTTTCGCCGGTAAAGCTGTTAATTACATAAGCTGATGATTTTGTTCTCCCGGTCCATTGGCTTTCTACCCTGTTTCCTTTGTTACTTTCGGCCAATACCCAATTGGCGTTGCCTTCATTTACAATGCTGATATTTTCCGCATCTTCGGCACCCAATTGTACCAATTTATCATTGTTTAAATGATATACTGCCACATAACTTTTCTTAAGGTCGGTTTCCAAATTCTTTAACTGCTGGGTTTGCAGGTAATCATCTTTGTAATTCCACACATCTACTTTAGCCAGTTCAAAATCAACCAGCATCGTGTCTTTGGGTAAACGGACCGGTGCAGTACCAAAGTACAATTTGCTGCCATCTTTACTAAATTCAACTTTAGCATTTTCACTCACCATGTACCCTAACTGCATGCCAACTGTATTTTTATCTGCAATCAATGATGCACTATCTTTTCCGGCGGTAAAATACCAAAGACCGTAAAACTTTTGGAGCGCTTTCTCACTGCTGTCCCTTTCTGCTACAAACGCCAACTGGTTTCCTGTGTCATCAAAGGCAAAGTTTTTTGCATCATTAAAAGCAGCCATGACGGTGTCTGTTTTCTTACTCTGTAAATGATACAATAGCACGAAAGCCTTACTATTGCTGTCTTTACTCTTTTTAGTTGTTTCTATCAGCAATTTTGTTCCACTTTTATCAAAGTAATATTCATTGACCAATTTAAAAATGGTTTCATTGTTACTAGTCAGGTTTCTCAACACCAGGTTGGTGCCTTCGGCAGAATTGACGGCTGGTTTTTCGTCCCCTTCTGCATCTGCCATGTCTTTGCCCTCTTTAATGATTTGAATGGCTGCCTTATTTACAATTTTACTCAGTTCTTCTTTGCTGATGTTCCCGTGGATGGAGTTGATTGAAAGGCGGATTAAAGAATCAGCCAGTTTAGCAAGGAGATCGTTTTTTGTATTTACTGAATCAATTTCAACTTTCTTTTTACTGCTGTCCGTCGGCACTTTTTCGAGTTGGTAGGCTACAAAGCCGGACCCTTTCTCCGGTGTCTTAAAGCTTTTTACATTACTTTTCTTCACTATTTCATTCTTCCCCAATTCAATGATCCCAATGGAATCTTTGGGAATATCGTCTACCTTCTTTTTTTTAATCTTTGCCTGTCTTGTATCCTTAAAAAATGGTTTTATTTTAAAGATGAGGTATTTGCTATCCTCTGTTATCACAACATTGTAGCCTCTTGGCACTACCATTTTGTATTTGGTTGCCGGATTTTGAATCACCAGTTCACCATCACCTTCCTGTGGATTTACTGTGTAAACTACAAAACTGCCATCATTGCTAACAACACGTTCTCCAACACTTTTCCAGTTATCATAAACGCTGTGATCGAGGGGCTTTTTAATTTGAGCATGGGCATTGGTAAAAACTAAAATAAAGAAGGGCAACAATAATTTTTGCATAATAACTTTTTTTCAGCCTAAAGTTATCTGAAAAGAACATAGGATTGTTACCAGCTATCGATCATTGTTAAATAAGGCTCCTTTCATTTACAAAAAAGAAAGAGCAACAAATAACAGTTAAAGAAAACTATTCATCTTCCATAAATCCCCAATTGATACGGAGCGATTCCAGTTGTTCGCCTTGAAGTTTTGATTGGCTGTAATGCCCGGCATTTGTCTTTTGCCGAAAGGCTTCATACATCGTAACAGCACAGGCAACAGAAATATTGAGCGACTTTATAATACCTACTTGCGGAATGATAAAATTACCATCCGCCATCGTAATTATTTCTTCGCTTACACCGCTTTGTTCATTACCAAAAACCAGGGCAACCGGTTCAGTTAAATCAAGTTGATACAGGCTCACTGTGTTACTACTTAAATGCGTTGTGTAAATTTTTGAGAAGTTTTTTCTAAGAGCCGCAAAACATTTGGCTGCATCTGTAAACTGGTGAATAGTGAGCCACTTTGCAGCACCCGAGGAACTTTTAGCACTCCAGTTTTTATGTGGTGGAATTTTATTGTTGAGGATGTAAATATCCTGTATGCCAACCGCATCGCAGGTTCTCATTACTGCTGAAATATTATGAGGGTCAAAAACGTTTTCTAAAACTACCGTTAAATCTGGTTGACGTTTATTTAATACGGAAGTGAGTCGGTTGTTTCTTTCTGGTGTCATGCCGCTGAACCCTAAGGGATTTTTGCCTATAATTAAGCATAAGGCTTTTGCTTTTGTAAGTTTGAAAAAAAATCTCCAATTATACATTTTTGACTAAAAGAAGGTCTTCCAGGCCTAACATTTTCAATAAAGGTATAAAGCACCAGCGTGCGACGCCAATGAAGCCAAATAGTAGCACTAAACCATGGCTCAAAAAATTTACCGGTTAACGTTGAATGAAAAAATACGAAATCATTTAACGCCAGCAACTTTTAAAGGATTGGGTATTACATATTTTCTATCACCATAGCACTTGCTCCGCCCCCACCATTGCAAATACCGGCTGCACCATACCGGGCATTATTTTGTTTTAAAACATTAATTAGTGTTACAATAATTCTGGCGCCGCTGCAACCCAATGCATGCCCTAATGAAACAGCACCACCATTTACGTTTACGGTTGCAGGATCCAATTTCATGCGGCGACTGTTTTCAATACCTACCACTGCAAAGGCTTCGTTTAATTCCCAGTAGCTGATATCTTCCATTGTAAGGCCTGCTTTTTCAACGGCCTTCGGCACTGCGATGGAAGGTGTTGTAGTAAACCATTCCGGCGCCTGCTCCGCATCGGCATATCCAATAATTTTTGCAATGGGTTTTAAACCCAAGGCAGTTGCTTTTTCTTTACTCATTAATAACAAAGCAGCTGCACCATCATTCATGGTAGATGCATTGGCGGCTGTTACAGTTCCGTCTTTGCTAAATGCACCTTTCAGGTCAGGAATTTTATCGAATTTTACATTAAATGGTTCTTCGTCTTTTACAAATAAAACGGGGTCTCCTTTGCGCTGAGGAATGGGTACAGGTACAATTTCATTTTCAAATTTTCCACTGTTAACTGCAGCCTGCGAACGTTGGTAACTTTCTATGGCAAATGCATCCTGCTCCTCCCGGCTTACGCCGCATACACTGGCACACATATCTGCGGCATTGCCCATTGCTTTACCATCATAAACATCGGTAAGGCCGTCTTTGGCAAGACCATCTATCATAGAAACGTTGCCATATTTATTTCCCCAACGCATGGCATCGCTGTAAAAAGGCACATTGCTCATACTCTCCATTCCGCCGGCAATTACAATATCAGCGTCGCCGATCATTATGCTCTGAGCTGCCATGGATATGGATTTCATGCCACTGGCACATACTTTATTGATGGTAGTACAATTTACTTCGTTGGGCAGGCCGGCAAATTTTGCCGCTTGCCTTGCAGGTGCCTGACCCAGGTTGGCTTGCATTACGCAACCCATTAATACATCATCGACGTCTGTTGTTGCGATACCGGCTTTTTCGATCACCCCTTTAATGGCGATTGCACCTAATTGTGTGGCGGTAAACCCTTTTAAAGAACCACCAAAACTGCCCAATGGCGTGCGAACGGCCGAGATAATATATACTTCTTTCATAAGTAATAATCGTTTAAAAATATCCAGCAAAGTTACCGGAATAAGGGAGCAGATAAAACAATATAAGTTTGATAAAAAAGTGCTGATTTACAACTTATCAAATCGAAAATACCCTAGATGGGTTTCGTCTTCACGCTTTTCACTTGCAGGTGTTAACACAATTCGGTAGGCTTCTTTTTCAGCCGAAGGCAAAATATCTTCAATCAAAAACATATCATCTACATCCACTCCGTATTTATCATCTATATGTGATGAAGCTCCTTTAAAACCGCAGTGTTTATAAAAGGCCGTTTGTTTCGACTCTTTAATTGCCGCCGCTTTATCTGTGCATGCCAGCAACATTTTATAATGAAATTCGTCAAATTCGCCGGGCCTGTATCCACCGAGGTTGATGAAGAAAAGTTGAGCAGCTGAAAGCGGTTTTACACCCGTTTCTTTGGGAATAATGTTTACATCGTAATTGCCCACCCGTGTTACTTCTCTCCATGCATCGAGATGCATATTTTTTTTTGCCTCAGGCCAAAAATTTTTCATGGCAGGAATTAAATCCTTTAACTGATGACCAATACTAAAAAAAACATCATGCTGTTCTGTATGCCGGCCTGCAGGTTTGCAACCGATGAGGAGCATAAAAAGTTTTGGAGACGACATTGGGGACGGGGTTGATAATGGTTGAATGATATTGAATATGGTTGAAGGTTTAGTTGTGTTGTCGTTTTCTAGTTGGGTATTCTTGTAGTATAAAGTTATGCACTTGTTTAGTCGTTTATTGTGATAGCTTTTTCACTACTGATTTCAATTTCAGGTTTTCCTTTAAACATCCTGATCGTTCCGGTAACACAAATTTCTTTGTTAGTGTAAAAATCTTCCGGCTTGTTAATAAAGGCAAGTCTGTTTTCACCTTTAATTACAATAGTTAATAATGAATTTGGATAGGCGGCGCCAACATTTAACAAAGTAACAGTTGGCTCCCTGTTTGAAAAAAATTTACCTCCATAAACTTTTGAACAAATAATTACACTATCCCCCTCGTGTTCGCTTGCTTTTTCGATGTTTATTTTTTGTTGTGCAGTTGTAAACAAACTGACAAGGCAAAATGAAAGGCTAATAAATAATTGCTTCATGAAATAAAAAGTTTTTACAAATGTAGGCTGTTTTTTTTCGGTTAAAAATCATAAAAAAAGCAGCACTTTCTGCATGAAAGTGCTGCCAGAATTTTATATGGTTCTATTTAAATTTATACTGCCGAAAAATTTAATCAATCGTAATTTTTCCGATGATGTCACCACCCCTGATTTCATCTACCACATCCAACCCTTCAATTACCTTTCCAAAACAAGTATGTACGCCATCTAAATGCTTTGTATTCATCCTGCCGTGGCAGATGAAAAACTGAGATCCACCTGTATTTGGGCCACGATGCGCCATGGAAAGCACACCTCTGTCGTGAAATTGTTTATCTCCTTTTGTTTCACACTGAATGGTGTAGCCAGGCCCACCTGCACCGGTACCTTCAGGGCAACCGCCTTGTACCATAAAGTTGGGTATCACACGGTGAAAAGTAAGGCCATCGTAAAAGCCTTGGCCAATCAGTTTTTTAAAGTTGGCAACTGCTATTGGTGTAGCATCATCATACAATTCAAATTTCATTACGCCCTTGGCGGTATGTATTTCGCCTGTGGTAAGTTGTACGTCACTCATATTACTTCGTTTTATTTTGTGCGAAAGTAATGCTTACTGCTGAGTTGTAAAACCAGTTTACCGTTTCTTTTTACGCAAGTCAAAATTCTGGAAATAAAAAAGGCGGATGACATTAAAATTACGGTATCGGTTGCCTGCTGCCATTTGCTGAAAGAGGTTCATATAGCCAAACTGAAGATTGCTGTGTATGCCCGATTGATACTTTAAGCCAAGAAACAAACGGTTTTGATCGAAATAATTGTTAACGATCTGCTTGCCGAGGTTTATATGCACTTCATTATTTACAATAAATGACCAGCTATTGGGATCGGTACCGTTTTTATAAAAAGGAATTTCGTACCAAAGATTATATCGAACACGCCAGTTAAAATTATAGCCATCGGCCAACTCATTATCGTTTTTAATTTTGTGGCGATAACGTTCTTCCAATCTGATCCATTGCATCATTTTCTTTTTGCCATACTTTGTATGCCATTGAATTTGCTGCCATGGCCTGTGCTCGGGTACGGAAATATTTTTATGACTATCGCCGGGAAAATCATTTACATATGCGTAACCAGCCGTTATTTTTGTTGCATCTGCCACATAATAAGTGAGTCCTACTCTTACAATACTCTGAGATAAATTATTAACAAAATTATCCTTTGTTCTTACCTGCGCTTCTGCCCAGATACCCCATTTATCAGTGAGCCTGGTTTGGTTAAAATAACCCGCCCAAATACGGTTAATATTTTCCGTTTGCTTTTGCGCATATAAACAATAAAAGAAAAAAAACAGGACTATAGTTACAGTAAGTTTTTTCATGCAGACAATTTATTAATTTTTAAACAGATTATAAAAATTTTAGACCGTTAAGCTATTTACATTTAATAATTAACTTTAACTGAAAGCCAAAGATGCCATAAAAAACTGAATTTGAACGGAGCGTCGCCAATGCGGCTGCCATAAAATACCAATGCTGGTTACCTAAAAAAAATAAGCAACCAGCATTTTAGCCTTTGATAATTTTCTAAAATTTTTGATTTTTAGTGACGCCACGGATGGATTCGAACCATCGTTAAAAGTTTTGCAGACTTTGACCTATCCCCTCGGCCACGTGGCTGTTAAAAAGGCTCCCCCGGTAGAAGGAGCACTTTGTATTTGCGATTGCTTGCTTTAAATTTTTTATAATTCTCGTTGGAATGTACTACTGATTAATTCTGTACTCCTAAAAACTGTACCTGAGTGTAACTCCCATTGTTCGTTGGTCACCTAGTACAGCTGCATACTGTCCTGCGTTACCACCTGCCGGCAACAATTGCTCATAGTAATTTTTATTAAACAGGTTTCGGCCCCAAACAAATGCAGAAAGCCCATTAAATGACCGGAAACCAAAACGCCCGTTTACAAGGGTGTATCCATCAATATTTAGAAATGCAGATGGTGAAGGGCTTGATGAAAACGATGAGCGGTAAAAGCTTTCTAATGCAACAAAGAACTTGCCAGCCTTACCTAAAAATGCTGTAGGTGTTGTAAATTCACTACCTAAAGATCCCGCCCATTTGGAGATACCCGGCAACCTGCCACCCGAAATGTCTTTAAATGCAACCTGCACCCCGTTTACCATTAGCCCTGTTTCTTCAAGCGGCAGCGGAGCATTGGCAAACTTTACATATTTAGCATCGGTGTACGCTAATGCACCGTAAAAAGTAAAGGCACTATTTGCTTTAATGTTGGCATCCAGTTCTAAACCTTTAACACGTACTTTTTCTGCATTGGCGATATAGCCACGGTTAACCCCTAGTTCCGGAGACTGCACATTGGTTTGATAATTTGTAATGTCGGTATTATAAATGTTCAGGTTTAAAAAGAAATTGTCAGCTGGTGTAGTTTTAATGCCAATCTCGTATTGCTTTACACTTTCAGGTTTTATAACAGCAAGCTCTGTTGCCGGCTTACCGTTTACTGTTGGTAAACCGGCCACATTTACACCCACCGGTTTAAAACTGGTTGAATAAGTAGCAAATGTATTTATACGGCTGTGGGGTTTGTAAGCCAGTGTGAGCTGGTACGTAAAGTTTGTTTCATCTGCTGCTACAGCATAAGCCTGACTGGTATAAACACTGTTTTTATATGATTGCAACAATAATTTATCATTTTTTGTACCAACGTAAGTTGCGGTGTCAAGGCCACCGTATGTGCGCCTGTCATAAAACACATCCTTTTTATCATAGTTATACCTGATGCCGGGCAGTATGTGAAATTTGTTTGCGATTTGCCAGTCAACATTTGCAAAAGCTGCGGCACTCTGAGATTTGATAGATGCATTTGTTCTTATGCCATAGCCTTCAAAAAGTCCCGGAGTCTTCCACAAATCGCTTCGTGAGCTTTGTGAAAAACGCCATTGGTCTCTTCCGGATTCCTCTGTACCATCAATTTTTACTTCCTGATTAATATAAAACAGACCAAACACAGCACTCAATTTTTTAGATAACTCACCTGCATAACGCAGCTCCTGCGACCATTGTGTATGTTTGGCAGGATTTTGCGATTTGGCCAGAGCCTGTAACCCTGTAAAATCCCTGTCGTTGGATGGATTCCAGTTCCAATAGCGCCATGCTGACGTGGCGGTTAAAGTACCTTTTCTAATTTTTGTATCGAGATTAAGTGAAACACCGCCTAGGTTATTGCCCGAATTCCAGGGAACATCATGATCTATTATTCGGTCAAAAGCATTACGGCTTGGCAAACGATAGTTTAGGGAAGTAATGATAGAATCAAACTGTCGATAGCCTGCACGGTTTGTTGTTACAACCCCTGCAATCACCTGTGCATAGCCATCTGGCCGTTGCGAAGAATTATCGCCGGATAAAACAATGTTGGTGCTTTCAGAAGCCTTGAACAATAACTGAGCTTTAAGCCCAATATTATTGATGTCATTTGTATACTTTCCGGTTCGAACGTTTTCTACCAGCCCATTACGTTGTGTGCCGGAGAAGGAGGCCCGTGCAGCAAACTTTTTGCTTAAAGCACCTGTGATGGAACTTTTAGCCTGGAGGTATCCATAGTTACCATAACTCACTTCGAAGTTTGCACCCGGTTTAAAGTTTGGTTTACGGGTGGTAATATTTATAGCGCCGGCAGTGGTGTTTTTTCCAAACAAAGTACCCTGCGGACCCCGCAATACCTCTATTTGCTCAATGTCAATAAAGTCGAGCGTTGCTGCTGCCGGCCGGGCAATGTACACGCCATCGAGGTAGTAACCAACTCCTGGATCTAAACCATCATTTGTAAGACCAAACGGAGAACCAAGACCACGAATATTGATGCCCGTGTTTCTTGGATTAGACGTGTAAAGCTGCACAGATGGAACAAGCTCTTTAAGCCTGTTTATATTAAAGGCACCAGCATCTTCAACTAGTTTACCACCAATTACCGTAATCGGAATGGGGACATCCTGCAATGTTTCTCTACGCCGGCGTGATGTAATAATTATTGTGTCTGACTGAAACAGCGGATGCAATTGTATGGTAAGATTATTTTGATTTTTATCTTTGATAATAAGCTGCTGAGTTGCATAACCCGCCGAAGATACCACCAGGGTAGCGGGAAATTTTTGAATTGCCGGAATAGAGAAAAAGCCGGTAGAGTCAGCAGTTGTGCCACCTGTACCTTTAAGTGCAATGCTGGCAAACGGCACTGGATCATTATAATCGTTTACAACTCTGCCCTTAAGTGGCGATGAAGGAGTTTCCTGGGCAAATAAAAATATGGGCAATAAAAAGGCTAAGAACAAAATACTTCTTTTCATACTGTTGATTTGATATTATTATTATTGTGTTATTAGTCTATTAATTTTATAGACTATAAGTTTAAAAAAAGGGGAATAAAAAATTATTTGCTGCAACAACATCGCTGCATCAGCCTGAGCACTACTATGTATGAGGATAAATTAATTGTCATAATCAGGCTGCAAATATAAGGGAGTTATTATTAGTCCACCAAATTTATAGGGTAATAATTTAAAAAATATTTCTCCGGTGGTAAATTAAATTACCCGGTAATTTTAATAGCCGTATTTAGCCGCTGGGCTGCATTGTCCCAATTAATGATATTGAAAAGTGCATCAACAAAGTCGGTACGTTTATTTTTATATTTAAGGTAGTAGGCATGTTCCCACACATCAATTACCAGTAAAGGAATTGCTCCCCATTGTGTAAGTTTTTCATGATTTTCACATTGCAGAACAGTTAAGCTGTCGCTGTAAGGCTGGTAAGCTACAATGCCCCAACCATTTCCGTCCACATTCTTGGAAGTTTCGGCGATCAGGGTTTTTAGTTTATCGTAGCTTCCAAAGTTTTTTTCAATACGTTTTAATAAATCACCGGAGGGATTCGTTTTTTTATTGGTAAGATTTGTCCAGAAGATTGAATGCAAAATATGAGAGGAAAAATGATAAGATAATTTCTTTGTCCAAAAGTCAACTGTTTCTAAATTATTTTCATCGAGGGCTTTTTTAATCATTGCCACATCCTTATTGGCAGCGTTTACAGCACCTCCATGATGAAAGGTATAATGCAGGTTCATCGTTTCTGCATCCATATATGGTTCCAAAAAA
>JANYCA010000106.1 GCA_025360525.1 Chitinophagaceae bacterium
GGAGAGGGGAGCTTGATCCTAATGCTTTGAGATCCATTTCTTGTTGGAGGGGTTGGGATATTTTTTTTACTACCTCTTTTAAATTATTTTTTACTTCATCGTTGGTGAAACGAAGCATTGCAAATCCATTTTCTTTTAACCAGTTTTCTCTTGCTTTGTCAAATCTTTGCTGGTCTTCATCATTGTGGTATTCGCCATCAATTTCAAGAATCAACTTTTTTTCCAAACAAATAAAATCAGGAATATAACCAGCCACCGGATGTTGCCTTCTGAATTTAAAACCATCAATCTTTCTATTTCTTACTTCCTGCCAAATAATATTTTCAGATTCAGTTTTATTCTTGCGGTTATCTTTTGCAAAGGGCAACGTATTTCGCCATTCCTGTGCAGTACTATTGAAGTAATCAGGCTCTTCTTTAGAATTTATTTTGTCCTCATCAACAGCTTCAGAACCCATGCTGCCGGGGGGATTGGTCCCCCTCTCCTTTGGAGAGGGGCTAGGGGTGAGGTCTGATAAAGTTACCCACTCCGTAATATTCGCCAAAGGTCCTTCACCTTCCGGCCCCGGTCCGTATTTATCAACATGCGGCAACTCTAGTGGCAACTCTTCTGCATCCAACGGGATTGCTACCCCATCGGTCCAGATAATCGGGAATGGTTCGCCCCAATAGCGCTGGCGGCTAAAACCTGCATCTCTCATCCGGTAATTTACTTTTCGTTTGCCGATGCCCTGTTCTTCTAATTTTTGTAACACCAGTTCCGAAGCATCCATCATTTGCATGCCATTTAAAAAACCGGAGTTTTCCAGGATGGCATCTTTAGTAGCATTCGCTGTTTCGCCGTTAAAATGTTTGCCAATAATGTTGGTGATGGGAATATTGAAATACTGTGCAAATTTAAAATCCCTTTCATCGCCGCAAGGCACAGCCATAATGGCGCCTGTGCCATAGCCGGCCAGCACATACTCACTAATGTAAATCGGAATTTCTCTTCCATCAAAAGGGTTAACAGCATAAGCACCGGTAAAGCAGCCAGTAATTTTTTTCTCTGCCATGCGGTCCACATCGCTGCGGCTTTTTACATAGGCAATGTATTCATCTACTGCTGCAGTTTGTTCCGCACTTTTTATTTGTTGAACCAAATTTAGTTCAGGTGCTAACACCATAAAGTCAACGCCAAACATGGTGTCCGGGCGTGTGGTGTAAACCCTCACCCCCGCCTCTCCCTTGCAGGGAGAGGAGCCTAGGACAGCTGGTTGTTTTATTTCATCAGCTTTTTGCTGTATCGTTTTTAGAACATTTTCCAGGTTGCCTGTAATTTCTTCATTTGTAAAACGCATTATTGTAAACCCAAGTTCCTTTAACCGGGCATCCCTTATTTCATCTGCATTTTTTTGTTCAGGATTGTTATGATATCCACCATCAATTTCTATTAACAGCCAAACATCCAAACAAATAAAATCAATAATGTAATTTTCTATTGGATGCTGCCTCCTGAATTTATAGCCAATATTTCTACTCCTTAAAGCATTCCACATAATTGATTCTGCTTCAGTTGAATTTTTTCTATTGATCTTGGCATTTTTAAAATTCATTGCATTGTCAACCTTATATTTGGCATATCCACGCCCGGGAACATTCTCGTTCGAAACCTTAGAAGTGCTTGAATCAGCAGAGTCCAAGTTCTCTCCCCTGCGGGGAGAGTTAGAGAGGGGAAATGTTATCTCCGCACCCACACTTTTCCCAATCCAGTTGCGCTGCATTTCTTTCATGCTGTCGCTGAAATCCACTGTTTCCAGGCCTTCCAGCAAACGGTCGGCGTATTGGGTAATGCGTAAATACCATTGGCGCATTTTCTTTTTTACCACAGGATGGCCGCCACGTTCGCTCACACCATTCACTACTTCATCGTTGGCAAGTACCGTCCCCAACACTTCGCACCAGTTAACTTCACCATACTTACTAAAGGCAAGCCGGTATTCCATAAGAATTTCCTGTTGCTTTTTAAAATCAAACAATATCCAATCGGCTGGAGTAAACGCCGGAACTGTATCATTTGGATGTTGAATATTTCCATTGGTTTCAAATGCGCTCTCTAAATCGGCAATGGGTTTTGCCTTGTTTGCTTTTGCATCAAAATAGCTGTTGAATATTTCTAAAAATATCCACTGTGTCCATTTATAATAAGCGGCATCGCTGGTACGAACCTCCCGGTCCCAATCGTAGCAAAACCCAATTTTATCAAGCTGTGCTTTAAAAGTGGCAATATTATTATTGGTGGTTGTGGCCGGGTGCTGACCGGTTTCAATAGCATACTGCTCTGCCGGTAATCCAAAACTATCAAAACCCATCGGGTGCAAAACATTAAAGCCTTTCAATCTTTTATAACGGCTGAAAATATCGCTTGCAATATAGCCCAGCGGATGCCCCACGTGTAACCCTGCGCCACTGGGATAAGGAAACATATCCAGCACATAATACTTAGGCTTATCACTTTGGTTAGAAATTCTGTAAGAATGGTTATTTTTCCAGTTGTCCTGCCATTTTTTTTCTATCTCCGTAAACTTGTAGTCCATTGCTTGAATTTTATTTTAACATTCCTTCGTCAGTTACTATCAGTTCAAAAAAATATATTTGGTATTCATTTTTTTGAAGACGCCAAAAGTACAGCAAAGCAGGTAAAAACCTTTACTTTTGCCGCATCTAAATAGGCTTTGTGAATAGATGTGATATGGTGAAAAAGCTCAATAAAGATATAAAGTACAAGAGTGCGACGCCTGTGAAGCAACATTGATATTCAGTAGCCGGGCTCAAAAATTGTATTTTAATTTAATTAAAACGAACACCCCAAATAAACCAACTTATTATGTCATTTTTTGGTAAAGAAACTTCGACTAAACGCAGCAAACCTTCTTATGGCTACGCAATTGTAGGCGTGGCGCTGGTGTTATTTTTATTTGGCATTGTGGGATGGTTGTTTTTAAACCTGAAAAAATCGGGCGAAATGTTCCGGGAAAATATACAGGTTCATGCCTGGATAGCGCCTACTGCCAAAAAAGTACAGATAGACTCCTTGCAAAATTATATTACCGCCTTACCCTACGTAAAATCGGTAGAATTTGTTACCAAAGAAAAAGCCATTCAAAAATGGAACGCCGAGAATGACAGCAGCTGGAAAAAATTTATTGCCAACAATCCGCTTCCCGAGAGTGTAGATTTTTATGTAAAGAGCGATTTTATGAACAAGGATAGTTTGGACCTGTTGAGTAATAGCTTGTTGAGTAATTACGCTGGGGTTATTTCGGAAATTCAATATCCTAAAGAAACGTTGAGCAATGTGAGTTCATTAACCCGATATGTGGCTTCCTTTATCTTAATTATGGCTGTTATTTTATCAATTATTGTAATTATCTCAATTGATAATACCATTCGTCTGGCCATGTACAGCAATCGCTTTTTAATTAAAACAATGCAAATGGTTGGCGCTACCCGGGGTTTTATTGCAAGGCCGCTGGATGTAAGAGCTATTGTAAATGGATTGATTGCCGCTTGCATAGCCATCATTGCAGTATTTGCATTTATCATTTTGGTAGAAAATTTTGTACCCTGGCTTAGGCTACTTCGGGATGGCACCAATATGGCAATAATTGTTGGAGGTATAATGATACTGGGAATTACTATTTCGTTGGCAAGTACACACCGTTCCGTATTAAAATACCTACAAATGAAACTGGATGATTTATATTAGGCTGATAAAATACCCAGCTGTTTAATTATAATTTCTTTTATTTACAATCAAAAAAATTGATACTTCCATGGCCACTGATAAAAAGCAACTTGTTGTAAACCCCCTTTTTGGGAAAGAAAATTTTATATGGATGCTGGCCGGTGCCGCGGTAAT
The DNA here is from genome assembly GCA_025360525.1 of Chitinophagaceae bacterium. Classification (GTDB taxonomy): domain Bacteria; phylum Bacteroidota; class Bacteroidia; order Chitinophagales; family Chitinophagaceae; genus Ferruginibacter. Next base: position 3,901 of record JANYCA010000106.1, read on the forward strand.
GGCCTTGGGCTTTTTTTTAATGGGTGGCGGTAAAAGTGCCGATCCAACTAAGTTTATGGATGGAGAAGTGTACAGTACTACCCGGATTACCATTGCACCCATTCTGATTATAGCCGGGTTTATTGTGGAGATTTTTGCTATAATGAAGAAACCAGCAAAAAATAAAATAAGTTGATAATTTACTGACAAATGCGATGAATTTACATCGTATTTATTATTTTATGTTGAACCATCATGACAACTTTTCAAGCAATCATCATTGCAATTATTGAAGGACTTACAGAATTTTTGCCCATTTCTTCCACTGCCCACATGAAATTTGCCCATCCGCTATTAGGCATTACGGCAAGTCCTTTTAATGATATGTTTGAAGTGGTAATACAGCTGGCGGCTATCCTGGCAGTAGTAGTATTGTTCTGGAAAAAGTTTTTCGATTTTAAGAGTTTTGGTTTTTACATAAAATTGATAGTAGCCGTAATCCCTGCATTAGTGGTGGGCTTCTTTTTAAAAAAGCATATTGATGCAGCATTGGGTAACCTAACATTTATTGCCTGTGTTATGATTGCAGGGGGTGTGGTTTTGTTGTTTATAGATACTGCTTTTAAAAAGCCCAGCATTGATACCAACGAAAAAATAACCAATAAAACTGCGTTTATCATTGGCTGCGGACAGGTTTTGTCGATAGTTTTTCCGGGGCTTAGTCGCAGCGCTGCTACCATTATTACAGGTATGAGCCAAAAACTTACGAGAATTACTGCTGCTGAGTTCTCCTTTTTTCTAGCCGTTCCAACCATGTTGGCAGCGTCGGCCAAAAGCTTTTTGGATACCTATAGTGAACATCCGGAAGTAATGGATAGCGCTAACTTACATACTCTGCTGCTGGGCAGTGTGGTGGCGTTTATAGTAAGTGTACTTGCAATAAAATTCTTCATCGATTTTTTAAAGAAACACGGCTTTAGGGTATGGGGAATTTACCGGATAGTAGCCGGAGTAATTATGTTGTTGCTTATCTGGTTTGGCGTAATTGCTCATTAATAATAGGGAAGCATTCACAATTTTTGCAAGCCCAGTGCATCTAACAGTTACTATGTATTGACATTAATGGGATCAATCATTTTTATTTCTTTAATAACTCAATCTGTTAACACCTTAACGGAAACTTAATAATTCTTTACTGAAAAAGCGGGAGCCATATTTTGAAATGAACCAGCAAGGTTGTTGTTCGATAATTTTGTTTATTTTGGTGATGCTAATAACCAGTTAAACCAGCCAAAATAATATTTAATGCAAACTGCTTCAAAAAAAATTGTGAATGGCTGGGCGATGTACGATTGGGCCAATTCAGTTTATAATCTTGTAATTACTACCACATTTTTTCCTGCGTATTTTGCAGCAGTTACCAGCCTCAAAAATTTCCCCGATGGTATTGAATTTATGGGCAGGCATTTTGTAAACACAGAGTTAAAAGACTATGTGCTTTCTTTTGGTTTTTTAATAATTGCAATTTTATCACCTGTGCTATCTTCCATTGCCGATTACAAAGGCAACAAGAAAAACTTTATGCGGTTTTTTTGTTACATGGGAGCCTTGAGCTGCTCTATCATGTTTTTCTTTGATAAAAATCATATTACCCTTGGCCTGATGGCATTTATGTTTGCCGGCATCGGTTTTTATGGCAGCCAGGTTTTCTACAATTCTTACCTGCCAGAAATAGCATCAGATGAGGACATGGATAAAGTAAGTGCCAAAGGCTATTCCCTCGGGTACATAGGCAGCGTATTGATGCAGCTGGTAGGTTTTGCGATGGTTATACTTATGGAGGATAAAACGCTGGCACTAAAGCTCACCTTTTTATTGGTAGGTATCTGGTGGGTATCTTTTGCTCAAATTACTTTTAACGTTCTGCCCATCAGCAGCAAAAGCGAAAGAAAAAATAAAAAACATGTACTGGTAAATGGTTTTCATGAATTGAAGCTGGTATTTAACCAGGTAAAAGAAATGCCGGTTTTAAAACGGTTCTTAACAGCTTTCTTTTTTTACAGTATGGGCGTACAAACTGTAATGCTGGTAGCCATTGATTTTGGTATAAAGGAACTAAAACTGCCAGATCAAAAATTAATTATTACTGCAGTTATTATACAACTAGTGGCGATTGTTGGAGCTATTGGGATGTCCAGGCTTTCAACAAAATTGGGTAATATACAGGTACTGATATTAACGGTTTTGTTATGGATTGGTGTGTGCATCGCAGGTTATTTTATCACTACCGAAACACATTTTTACATTATTGCAGCGCTGGTAGGTTTGGTAATGGGCGGTATTCAATCGGTTAGCCGATCTACATACGGCAAGCTGATGCCGGATACAAAAGATACAGCCTCCTTCTTTAGCTTTTATGATGTTACAGAAAAGCTGGCAATTGTTATCGGACTGTTTACCTTTGGTTTTATTGAAGGTATCAGCAGCATTCGCCAATCAATTTTAGCGCTGATTGTATTTTTTGTTATTGGATTTATTGCACTTTGGTTTGCTGCCAATAAACAAAAAGCTTTGGCAAGGGCTTAAAAAAATTACTATGAATTTATTCAGCATAAATACCGGCCACTTTAAACTAGATGGCGGCGCTATGTATGGCGTTGTTCCCAAAAGCATTTGGAACAAATTGAACCCTGCAGATGAAAACAATCTTTGCAGTTGGGCCATGCGTTGTTTATTAATAGAAGATGAAGACAGGCTTATTTTGATCGATAATGGAATGGGTGATAAGCAAGATGTAAAATTCTTTGGGCATTATTACCTGCATGGCAACGATACTTTGGATAAATCCCTTGCCCAATATGGTTTTACAAGGAATGATATTACGGATGTATTTTTAACTCATTTACATTTTGATCATTGTGGCGGCAGCATAAGGAGGGTAGGAGACCGATTGGTGCCTGCATTTAAAAATGCCACTTACTGGAGCAATGAGCATCACTGGAAATGGGCTACAGTACCCAACGACAGAGAAAAGGCCAGTTTTTTGAAAGAGAATATTTTACCGATACAGGAAAGCGGGCAGCTGCAGTTTGTGGAAGTGAATGGGGAATTGTCAATGGTAAATAAAGTCTCTTTTCATTCGTCGGGAATTATAGCTGATTTATCCATTTTAGTTGCCAACGGCCATACAGATGCCATGATGTTGCCGGTGATAAAATATAAGGGAAGAACAATTGTTTTTATGGCCGATTTGCTGCCTTCCATATCGCATATTCCATTGCCGTATGTGATGGCTTATGATATGTTTCCATTAACTACATTAAAGGAAAAGAAAAGCTTTTTAACGGAAGCGCTCGAGAAGGATTATACCTTGTTTTTTGAGCATGATCCCATCAATGAATGCTGCACTTTGCAACAAACTGAAAAAGGTATCCGGGTAAAAGAGATTTTTATATTAAGTGAAATACATTGATAGTTTGTAATTGAATTACGTAATTAACCTTCTAACCTGCTAAACTCTAAACTTCTAAGCCTTTTAAACACTAAACTTCTTAATCTTCTACACCCTCTAAACCTTCTAACCCCCTAACCTTGTAACCCATCTAAACTAGCTACCGCAAACTTATCAGTGAGGTTAAAGGATACCTTAAATTTTTGTACCCAAACATATCAATTTTTATACTGCCAACAGTAATGGGGCTTTCTACCCTTAGCAATAAATGGTTGGGATCATCACTAATCCAGGCCAACATTTTTTCACCACCTTCAAAAATGGTTCCCTTTATCAGCAAAGGTTTAAACTTAATTGCCCTGAATTTCCCGTACCTGGTTTTTACCGTTTCCTTACCGAGGTAGCGGAGGTACAAGTGATATATTTCATCATCCAGAAACATATCAAAAGGAATTTTATCGCCCGGGTTATACTTATCAAAATTAATGTTACGGGCATAATAAATAGCACTTACCACATCCTGAATGCAGTTAGTGGTTTTAAAAACCCCATTGGTGGTAACAGCCGTGTTGGCATTGTGGTTAAAGGTTACATTGTTATAGATTTTATAACCGCCTTCATCTACATTTCTTACAAATTTCATGGGCAAAAGCGTAGCCGTGTCGATATAACTTTCATATCGATCCCGTACCTTAAAAAAGTTATCGAAAAATGAGTAAGATTTTCCTTCTCCAACACAATGATAAGCTGGTTTGCCATTAAATTTTTCCAGGGTGGTATTAAAGGTGGCTTCGCCTGCACTAACGTACATACCCAGAGTGGAATAAAATACCCTCATTGTCACGGATTCGCCTGCCTGAAAAGAAGTATTCCTAAGTCCGCAAAATTCATCTCCGGTGGAGGTTGTTGTAAAGGCACTTAGAACGAAAACAACAAAAAATAATTTATAAATCTTAGTCATTTTTAACTTTTATAATTTTAATACGCAATAGCAACAGGCTGCCTAAAATTGCAGGAAGTACCAGGTTTATTAACCAAATCCCCAATGCGGCTGTTCCTACACCCAACTCGTTATTTGTATATAAGTGCAACAAAGTCCAGGATGCTGTTACCCTTACTGGCAGCTCCACAAACCCTATGGTTGGCGCAACTGCCATTACAAGGTAAAAAACTGCTATCAGCCAAAAGCAAATAGCAAACGGAATTTGCACCTGCATAACCTGCAGCAACAAAATATATTGCAACACGAATACCACATATCGTACCAACGATAAACTTACAATGCGTAACAAGCGGCTATTGTTCAATTCTTCCAGTACACTTATATGTTGGATTGCCTTACTAAACGCAGGCGTTTTTTTTATGGCTCTTACCAGCCAACCCAACCGCCAGTAAAACAAAAAAACTAAAACCGTGATGCATACACTTAGGTAAATCAAGACATCTCCCCAAAAATCCGGTAAAACCGGCAAATTGCTGTTATCAGTATGTGAAAGATATCTTAAATAAAACAGGCCAATGCAACCTAATGCCAGCGTTACTAATAATTGGCTGATGCTACCTACAATCGTTAATGAAATTGCTTTAATGCGGTTGCCCTCTTCAATATACAAAATACGACCTCCATATTCACCCATACGATTTGGAGTTAGCATGGTTACACTACAACCTGATAAAACGGATTTAAAAGAACGCCACAAAGAAAACTGTTGCACATGTTGCACCAGCACCTGCCATTTTCTTGCCTCTAAGCCCCAGTTTACCAGCATCAACACCATCACCAGCCAAAATTTTCCCTGTACCCAACCGGTTTTAATTTGTGCCCAGCGCAAGGCAAGATCTTGTTGCTGGCGTAGTTGGTAGTAAAGGCTCCAACTAAGCACTATAAAAATAACAGGGGCCAGAAAATAGTTGATGAGTATTTTAATATTTTTGTTCAATCTGTGTTTGTATTATTTTAAATACACGCCCATTTTTTTATTTCGAGTTATCTGACAGTTATTCAGCAGTATAGTAAAAATGATGTTGTTAATTTTTGTTTAAAAAAATAACCTTACTTGTGCCTTTTAAACTTAGAGGAATTTCTATTGCGGTACCAGGTAAGTGTGCTGATTAATGTTTTACTTCTGCAATAATACTTTAAAAATAATTTACTTCATAACCCACATACGTGCAGCATCCTTCCATCACTATTTTAGGCATCGACCCTGGCACCTCTCTAATGGGTTATGGCATAATCAAAATTACCGGCCATAAAATGCAACTGGTAGAAATGGATACGCTTAATCCAGGCAAGGGTAGCGATCATTACAAAAAACTACAACTTATCTACAATACGGTTAGTGGACTTATCATTAAATACAAGCCAGATGTATTTGCCATTGAAGCACCTTTTTTTGGTAAAAATGTACAAAGTATGCTAAAGCTGGGGAGGGCACAGGGTGTAGCCATTGCCGCTGCCATGCGCCACGGATTGGAGGTAACAGAATATTCTCCTAAAAAAATAAAACAATCCGTAACGGGTAACGGAAATTCAAGCAAAGAGCAAGTACTAAAAATGTTGCAGCGCTTATTAAACTTTACAGACGACCCCAAACATTTAGACGCTTCAGACGCATTGGCTGTGGCTGTATGTCATCACTTTCAGGGTAGTATTTTGTCGCAGAATACTGGTGGTAAATCTAAAGGCTGGGAAGATTTTATTGGCAAAAATCCAGGCAGGGTTACAAAAAAATAAAAGTTATTTGGTTGATGGGTATTTGAATATTTTGGTATGGTTAGCCGATAGCAGCTATAATTTTTTCCTGTACTTCTTTCAGTTCTTCCGCAGATAATTTCAACTTGGCTCTGGTGAAGTTTAAATCGTCCGCACTGTTTATTGGTACAAGATGCAAATGTGCATGCGGCACCTCAAGCCCCATAACACTGATGCCGCAACGATTACATGGAAAAGACCTTTCTATGGCATGGGCAATTGGTTTGGCAAATAACAACATAGCAGATAAGTAACCATCGTCCAGGTTAAAAAATTGATCAGTCTCCACTTTTGGTACTATCAATACATGGCCTTTTGCCATGGGGAAGATATCCAGGAATGCAAAAAAATTATCATTCTCAGCAATTTTATAAGATGGAATTTGCCCGGCAATAATTTTAGAAAAAATAGTCATACAAAAAGTTTTAATAAAAGTACAAACAAAAACCCCACTCAAATAAGTGGGGTTTCAAATAAATGATTTGGAAGATTTTATAAAGTGATATTTTCTACTTTAAATTTAAGTTTACCGGCAGGCACCTGCACTTCTGCAACATCGCCAATAACCTTGCCCAGTAACCCTTTGCCTATGGGTGAAGTCACCGAAATCTTTCCCAGCTTAAGGTCGGCTTCTTTTTCAGAAACTATCTGGTAGGTCATTTGCTTTTTGGTGCCTAAGTTGGTAAGTGTAACTTTAGTAAGGATAGATACATGGCTGGTGTCAATATTGGTTTCATCCAAAATTCTGGCGGTAGCAATTACGCCTTCCAGGTACTTTATTTTTGCTTCCAGCATACCCTGCGCTTCTTTAGCAGCATCATATTCAGCATTTTCTTTTAAATCTCCTTTTTCCCTTGCTTCTGCAATTGCAGCACTTGCAGCGGGCCTTTCCACACTTTTTAAGAGATACAGCTCTTTCTTCATTTTTTCGAATGTATCTTTTTTCACATAGTTGGTTTCGCTCATAACATTTCGTTTAACATAATTAAAAAAATACAACGCCCCGGGATAACCAGAGCGTTGTAGATACGCAAATATAGTATTTTTTTTAAAAGCCTAATTTTTCAAGCAATACCTTGCTCATTTTGTAAAAGGCTTCATGGCTGTATCCTGCAATGTGTGGCGTAATAATTACGTTTTGTTGGGTGGTTAAAAAATCCAATTGTTGTTGTTGTTCCAGCGTATAAGTTTCCAGCTTTTCATTTTCTAAAACATCCAGGGCGGCACCTGAAATTTGGTTGTTTTGCAATGCGTTGATTAAAGCCGCAGTTTCCACTACGCCACCCCTGCAGGCATTGATAAACCAGGGCTTTTGTTGCAAGGCATTAAAAAAGTCATCATTGGCCATATAGGCTGTTTCGGTAGTAAGTGGCACGTGAAAACTTATAACATCAGCATACCTGCAAATCTGATCGAGATTAGCTTCCCGGATATAGTCTTTTGCAAATCCAAACTTATATTTATCATACGCCAATACAGTTACATCAAACGACGCCAGCAATTTGGCAAAGGCACTGCCTGTGTTACCAAAGCCTATTATACCAACTGTTTTACCGGTGAGCTCAGTGCCACGGTTGGCATCTCTTTTCCATTGCCCAGTCTTTATTTCGTTAAAACTGCGGCTGATATTATTCATACCATTTAACAGTAACCCCAATACATGTTCTGCCACGGCATTTCTGTTTCCTTCCGGGCTGCTGATGCATTGTATGCCTTTACTTTCGGCATAGGCAACATCAATGTGTTCCATGCCACTGCCCAATCTCCCAATCCAAACTAATTGGGTTGCACAGTCAATTAATATTTTATCAATTTTAATTTTTGTGGTCAAAATCAGCGCTGCTGCTTTGGGTATCAGTTCCAGCAATTCATCATACGAAATCGAGGGGAGGTGCAGAATGTCGAATCCATTTTCAGCCAATGCTTCCATTAATATATCATGTACTTTATCAGTAATTATTACCAATGGTTTGTTGCTGTCCATTATCTATTTATTTGAACTTAATTTAAACCAATTTAAAACTATTCAATTTACGGTTGGTGACTAATTAATCATTTACTGGTCTGTATTGCCGGGTTATTAATGGGCAGCAATTACACTAATTTCTACGTTTACATTTTTTGGTAGTCCTTTTACAGCCAGCGTTTCCCGTGCAGGAAAACCGCCACCAAAATACCCTGCATAAATTTCATTTACAGCCGTAAATAAGCTCATATCGCTTAAAAAAATAGTAGTTTTTACAATATGGGTAAAATCCATGCCTGCTTCCAGCAAAACGGCTTTAAGGTTTTTCATTACCTGTATTGTTTCTTCCTGTATGTTGGCAATGGCCAATTCGCCGGTTGCAGGTACAATCGCTATTTGCCCGGACACAAACAATAAGTTCCCTGTTTTAACAGCCTGGCTGTAAGGACCAATAGGTGCAGGTGCATCTATGGTTTGAATGATTTCTTTACTCATTTTTTTATTTTTAAAAGGATTACAAATATATCTTTTATCAACCACCTATTTTTGCAAAAAAAATTATATGACGATAGCCGTGTGGGCCGATAAAAACCAATGGGAAGAACTTACCTACGGCAGTACTGGCGTAAACTGGATAAGGCTGGAGGATACCAATGAAATTGCAATGGCGGCTGATGCTTATTTTATTTTAAAAGACATCGTGAATTTTTCGCCTGTTGATAGAGAAAAGCCAGTAGTGATACATGCTGTAACAGAAACCTTGCTGTTATTACAACTTTCGGTAAATGTATCCCGTATAAATGCGTGGCCGGGCTTTTTAAAAAGAAGCAGTTGGGAAATTGCAGGTAATATTTCTATCGGGCTGCAAACAATTATGACAGCAATAAATAAACAAATAATTCCTGTAAAAGATGAGCCGGGTTTGGTGGCAGCAAGAACAATTGCTATGCTGATAAACGAGGCTTATTTTGCATTGGGAGAGGGTGTAAGTACCAAAGAAGAAATTGATATTGCCATGCAACTAGGTACAAATTATCCTTACGGACTTTTTACATGGGCAGATAAAATTGGTGTACAAAATATCTATTCACTTTTATTGGTTTTGCAACAGCAGGATAACAGTTACAAACCGGCACCATTAATGCAAAAAGAATTGGCCCTATGAGTTGGATACTACACATAGATACAGCATTGGAAACAGCCTGTGTAAGCATTGCATTTGATGGTAAACTGATTGCTGAAAAATTTAATATTTCGCAAAAAGATCATGCATCTTTTTTGCAGCCTTCCATTGCCGAATTGCTCGCTATTGCAACCATTTCAATAAAACAGCTCGATGCTGTTGCTGTTGTGGATGGTCCCGGTTCTTACACCGGATTAAGGGTGGGGATGGCAAGTGCCAAAGGTCTGTGTTATGCTTTAAACAAACCTTTAATTACCATTGGCTCCTTACAAATAATGGCTGCTACTGCTATTGAACAGCTACACAAAAATGAAGACTCTGTACTTTATTGTCCGATGATAGATGCAAGACGCATGGAAGTATTCACCGCCGTTTATGATGAGCTATTAAATGTAATAGCAACACCTTGCGCCATTGAATTATCAGAAGATTTGTTCGTTAACCTCATGTTAAAGAAAAAGTTGTATTTCTTTGGAAATGGTGCGCTAAAATGGAAGATGATTTGTTGCAATGAAAATGCACATTTTAGTACAGTTGAAAATAACAGTATGATTGTAAGTACATTAGCTTATCAATATTTAAGAAAAAATGAATTTGCCAACCTTGCCTATAGTGAACCAGCCTATATAAAAGATTTTTTTAGCCCTCTTAATAGGTAAGTTTTTTTTAGCATTCAAAATTATTTCCCAAATATCAAATAGAATTAAATATCAATTTAAAATGTATTGTATCTTTGTAAAATCTATTAGAGTTTAATTACTATGACAAACAACAAACTTCTTCCTTGATAGTTTGCTGTACAAAAAACCACCAATATGAGTATAATTAAGATCGATTACTACAATGTAAAGAAAGCTGCACTTATTTTAAGGGCATTGAATCACAAACTACGCCAACAGTTGGTTAAGTTGATTGAAGAAAAAAAGAAAATTACCGTAACGGAAATTTATGTTCAGTTGCGCCTTGAACAATCGGTTGCATCGCAACACCTTGCAATTTTAAGAAAGGCTGGCATCGTATTAACAGAGCGTGATGGTAAGTTTATCTTTTACCTGATTAATCATAAACGAATTGATGAAATCAGCAGAATCGTGAATGAATTGGTGGCTTAAATAATAGTTAACCTTTAGAGCAAAACGGATGTACAACCTACATCCGTTTTTTTATTTTTATATTTGCACCCACAATTTTAAAAAGAAGTCACGATTATGTATATCAAGCAATTATATACAAGCTGCCTTAGCGAAGCTGCTTATTACATTGAAAGCGAAGGGATGGCTGCGGTAATTGACCCATTGAGGGATATAGAGGAGTATATCGAACTTGCTGCAAGCAGAAATGCCAGCATCCAATATATTTTTGAAACACATTTTCATGCAGATTTTGTAAGTGGGCACATCGACTTAGGTGAAAAAACAGGGGCTCCCATTATCTATGGTCCTGGTACTATTACTAAATTTCCTGTGCAGGTAGCTAAAGACACTGAAGTATTTACATTGGGCAATCTATCCATCAAGGTATTACACACCCCGGGGCATACCATGGAAAGCAGTTGTTATTTATTGAAAGATGAAAAGGGGAAAGACTATGCAATTTTTACCGGTGATACCTTGTTTGTGGGCGATGTAGGGAGGCCAGATCTAAGCAGCGGTGATATGGATAAAGACGAACTTGCCGGATTTATGTACGAAAGCCTGCAAAACAAAATATTACCACTGGCAGATGATATTATTGTTTATCCTGCGCATGGCGCCGGCAGTAGTTGTGGTAAAAATATGGGGCCAAATACCAGCAGCACAATTGGAGACGAAAAGAAAAATAATTATGCGCTGCAACCACAAACAAAAGAAGCTTTTATTAAAGCCATAACGGATGGTTTGCAGGATGCTCCTGCCTATTTTGCCATCAACGCACAAATAAATAAAGAAGGCTACCTAAGTATGGATAGTATAAAAGAACAAGGCTTGCAAGCGCTGGATGTTACCCTGTTTAAGGAAAAAATAAAAACAGATGTAACACTATTGGATTCGAGAAATGCAATGCTTTTTACAGAAGGTTTCGTGCCAGGCAGTATTTCTATTGGATTAGAGGGACGCTTTTCCGAATGGGCCGGCAATTTGCTTTCTTTCGAAAAGCCGATGTTGCTGGTAACGGAACCTGGTAAAGAAGAAGAAACTGTGATCAGACTTACAAAAGTGGGCTTCAGCAAAATAGCCGGATATTTAAAAGGAAGTTTTGAAGCCTGGCAAAACGCAGGTGAAAAAATTGATATGATCATTAATGTGGAGGCTGACGAGTTGGCAATGGATATTCCTCATGACAGTAACTTACAGGTAGTGGATGTACGCCGGGAAGCAGAATTTGCAGCCGGGCACATAAAAGCCGCTATCAATATGCCATTGAGCGACATGAAAGATGTAGCATTATTGGCTGCTTTTGAGGACCATCAAAACCTTTATATACAGTGTGGTGGTGGTTACCGGAGTATTATTGCAGCATCCATTATGAAAAAACAAGGCATTCATAACCTTCGAAATATTGCCGGGGGCTGGGATGCTGTTAAAGAGCAAACAAGCATACCCACTGAAAAAGATTTGAGGTTATTAAACTAAGGCTGTTTTGCATCAATCCATAAATGACTGTACTTTTCGCTGTAATTGTGCCGCCATCTGCGGTGGCTCCATAGATAATTATCCGGGCTTTCTTTAATGGTTTGTTCTAGTAAATCCCTAAACCGCAGCGTTAATTCCTCCGGACTGAATTCATTGGCATTTTCTGCAATTACGGTTGTGTCAAAATGGTAATAACCTCTTTTGGGTATTCGAAAATGGGCAAATACAACCGCAGTGTTATTTTTTATAGCTCCTTTAGCAGGGCCCGTGACAAAGGGTGCTGGTTTTGAAAAAAAATAAAGCCAAAAGCAACTGTCCGGATTACCATTTTGATCTGCTGCCAACGCTAGCGAATAAGGCGGTACCAGCAATTCATCCTTTTTATATTTAAAATCCTTTGTTGATACTAATACAGTCTTGTACCTGGCTCGCAGATTGTAGAATAGTTTATTAAATGCTTTGTTCCCGATTTTTTGATATATACCAATTAATGGTATCGTACTATTTTTAGCCATTATCCAGTTGCCGTATTCCCAGTTCATTTGATGACCGCATACAAAAGTTACACTTTTGCCTTTGGCTACCAATTCAATTGTTGAAGCCATTTCGATGGTGCATCTTTTTTCAAATGCAATGTTACTCATGCTAATCATCTTTATAGTTTCCAGAAGTGTATTTATAAAATTTTTATAAAACTGCTTTGCAATTAGCTTTCTTTCGTCCGCACTTTTTTCCGGGAAAGCGATCGCAATATTGGCCATCACAATTTCTTTACGATAGCCGAAAACATGATACATCAACCCATAAAAAAAATCACTCAACTTGTATATAATAAAGAAGGGCAATAATGATAGCAGGTAAAATATTGGATAGATGATGTAGTACATTTAATTGATAATTGGTTAGTTCATAATTAATAATTTTTAAGAGCATTGTTTACAACTTATCAAATCATTTTTGATAGAAATAAAATTGTAAGGGATGTATTTACATCACAATGTTTTGCACTAATGTACTCTTACCCGGATAGTCTGTATTAAAATGTAAGCCCCTGCTTTCGTGCCTGAATTCTGCGCTCTTCACTATCAGGTAGGCCACGGTTATCATGTTTCTTAACTCACATAATTGTGGGGATACGGCTGTTTTTTCATACAAGGCTTCCGTTTCTTCATACAATAAATCCAGTCGTTTCATTGCCCTGTGCAGCCTTTCGTTGTTACGGACTATACCCACATAATCACTCATTAGCAATTTTAATTCTTTTAAGCTTTGTGTAACTAAAATCATTTCTTTAGGCGCATTGGTTCCAGCTGATTTCCAGTCAGGAAAATTTGCCCCATCCCCTAAAGACGTGTTGCTGTTTTGGTTAGTAACAGCGTCTTTATAGGCCCGGTGTGCAAACACCATTGCTTCTAATAAGCTATTACTTGCTAACCGGTTGGCACCGTGTAACCCTGTACTGGCGCACTCTCCGGCTGCGTATAAGTTTTTTATGCTGGTGCGGCCCCATTCATCTGTTTTAATACCGCCGCAACTATAATGTGCTGCCGGCGCTACGGGAATCATGTCATTTGTAATATCAATACCAATGCTTAAACATTTGTCGTAAATATTAGGAAAATGTTCTGTAAATTTTTCTTTACTAAAGTGGCGACAGTCTAAATAAACATGTTCGGTACCATTTATTTTCATTTCATTATCAATAGCCCTTGCAACAATATCCCGGGGGGCTAAATCTTTTCTTTCATCGTAACGCTTCATAAATGCTTCTCCTTTGGTATTGCGTAAAATTCCACCATCACCACGTACCGCTTCGGTAATTAAAAATGAATGCCCACGTACCCCAGCTTCATAAAGGGCTGTTGGATGAAATTGAATGAACTCCATATTTTCAATTCTCCCCTTGGCCCTGTACACCATAGCAACACCATCACCAGTGGCTATTGCAGGGTTGGTAGTAGTGCGATACACCTGCCCATTTCCGCCTGTTGCAACAAGGGTTTTGCCGGCAATTATTTTTTCGATTTTATTGCTGTTTAAATTCAATACATACACGCCGTAGCATTGTATATCGGGTGTACTCTTGGTTACTAAATACCCCAGGTGATGCTGGGTAATAATATCCAATACAAAGCAATGGCTGACGAGCTGTATATTTTTTTGTTTGGCCAGCGCACTCAATAAAGCTCTTTCCATTTCTTTACCGGTAACATCTTTGTGGTGCAGAATTCGAAACTCACTGTGGCCACCTTCTTTACCCAATTTAAAGTCGCCATCAGGTTCTTTATCAAACTGTGCTCCCCATGCAATTATTTCTTTAATCCGTTCTACCCCTTCCTTTACCACAATCTCAACTGTATGCCTGTTGCACAAACCATCGCCTGCAATTAATGTATCCTCTATATGTTTATCAAAACTGTCTTTATCCAAATCCATCACACCCGCTATTCCGCCCTGGGCGTACTTTGTATTGGTTTCATCACTTTGTGTTTTGGTGAGCACAATTACATCTTTATCCGGGCAATCCTGTGCTACTTTTAATGCATAGGTAAGGCCGGCGATGCCGCTTCCGATAACTAAAAAGTTTGTTTGCATAATAATGTACCGTTTTAAGGGTGATTAAATTAAGTAAATAATTTTTTGCCATTTTTATTTTGGTTGGATAACAACCGGCCTAATTTAAAAAAAATTTAAAACCTATTTATCTATTTTATTTTCTGCATCGAGGTATTGAATAACACCCTTAACAATATAATACTGTGCAAAAGCATAGGTAAGCATAATGTACGAGCTTGCATTTAAAAAAGGACTGTAAAATTTATTGATGGCCAGCAAGGAGTCTGATGTGATAAACAACAAAGCTCCTGCAACAATAAAAACAGATCCCGGTTTTTTTACAAAGAAAAAATGTATTGCAACAAACAACATTATACTTATTACCACGCCATAAATAAGCACAGGTATTTTCATATCTCCTAAATGAGGAAACAGTATATAAATCAGCGAAAAGTAAAATGCTGCAACAAAAATGGCGAGCCACCATTTTATAGCCACTGCGGTATCGCTTCGAATCCGGTTAAAGGCAAGAGCATAAAAAACATGCGCCGCTAAAAAACAAATAAGTCCGAAAATAAAAAAGGATGGATTACTTTTTTCAAAAATCAACCATACATCTCCCGCCAATGATAAACACAACGCTGCAAGTATCATTTGCTTAAAGTTCCCTGTAATATGGTGGGTGCTTTTTATAAACCATGCAATCAAACTCAATAACAGCAATGGTTTGGTGCAGGATGCCATCAGGGTGAACTGTTGTTGTATGCTGAGCAAATGTGCTGCAAGCACTACCAAAAAAATTATGGGCCAGGCTGATTTTTGCATATCAAATAAAAAGTGAAAAGTGAAAAGTCAAAAGTGAAAAATCAAAAGTAAAAAGTAAAAAATTTACGAAAAATTACAATAGGCCGATAAAGAAAAAGCTCCCTATGTTTACTATTCAAATAATTTATTTATGACAAATCATTTTTTGATTTTAGTAGCATTTTCGTAGTTACCTAAATAAACAATCAACTATCACTCTCTACCCATGCCTCACTCTCCTTTAATAAATTAATGAGTTCATCTACTGCAATTTCACTATCCACATTTCTCTTAACCACTTCTTTGCCCCTGTACAAGGTTATCTTTCCTACCCCGCTGCCAACGTACCCAAAATCTGCATCGGCCATTTCGCCCGGGCCGTTTACAATGCAACCCATGATAGCGATTTTTACACCTTTTAAATGATTGGTAACCGCACGAATTTTTGCCGTTGTTTCCTGCAGGTCAAATAAAGTGCGGCCACAACTCGGGCAACTGATATATTCTGTTTTTGAAATCCTGGTGCGTACTGCCTGCAGGATAGAGAAAGAAGTGTTATTAATAAACTGGTGATTGCTGTTGGTTTGCAAATATGTTCTTCCGGTAACCTGCTGGTTAACCAGTTTTGATGGATCATTCATCAGCCAGATGCCATCGCCCATTCCATCTAAAAATAAGGCACCACTTTCTGTGGCAAAATGAATAAGCTGCTCATCAATGGAAGATTGGTGGCTTTCAACTGCCAGCACAACAGGCGTTTTAATTTGTTGCTCCATCAAGGTGTTTACAAATGCCCTTACCGATTGCATGCTATTGCCGGCTGAGGAAGATAAGCACAATACAACCGTGGCATCTTCTTTAATTTTTTCAATTAATGGTTGATTATTTTTTGCTGTATCGATGGCAACAAAATTTATCAGGTTCGATTTGTCTTCAGCATCTGTAAATTCATTTGCTTGATACAATGGAAAATATTTCTCCCTGTCAAAGGTGCTTAACCAGCTGTTGTAATCACAAATTATTTTGAGTGTACCTGGTAATGCAAAATCAATTTTTTTGCCGGCAGTATAAATATAATCAGCCGCTGCATCTGCAATATTCCATTTGTCTGTTGGCTCATTGTAAGTGTAGCCAATAGCCTGTAAATTGGTGTGGGAGATGGTTTCAGCAAGCATAAAATCTGCAACTACTACCGGCACCTGTTTTTTGCCGATATTGGAAACTTCAATCGTCTCTCTTCTTTTATATTCGAATGGCGAATAAAAAAGTTTCTCATTATCTGTCACCAGCGGGGCATCGGCCGATGGTTTACGATTGGGTCCATATCGCTTTACAATATCCTTGCAAACCGGTATTTCCAGTTCCGGATCTTCTGTTAGCGAAACCCGGATGGTGTCTCCAATACCATCTTCTAACAAAGTAGCAATACCAATGGCAGATTTAATTCTTCCATCTTCCCCATCGCCTGCTTCAGTTACGCCTAAATGAAGGGGGTAGCATTCACCAAATTCTTCCAACATCGTTTTAACCAACAGGCGATAGGCCTGCACCATCACCTGTGGGTTGCTGCTTTTCATACTCAGGATTACCTGGTGATAATCTAAACTACGGGCTATTCTTAAAAACTCCATGGCGCTCTCCACCATTCCGATGGCGGTATCACCGTAGCGGCTCATAATTCGGTCACTGAGGCTGCCATGATTGGTGCCAATCCGCATAGCAGTTCCATGCTCTTTGCATATTAAAACCAAGGGCGAAAAACGTTCTCTAATTCTTTCTATTTCCTCCACGTACTCTGCATCGGTGTAATCTATCTGCTCAAATTTTTTCTTATCTACATAATTGCCGGGGTTTACCCTCACCTTCTCTACAATTCTTGCGGCTATTTCAGCGGCGTTGGGTGTAAAGTGAATGTCGGCTACCAACGGCACAGTGTAGCCTCTTCTATGCAATTCATCTTTTATGTTTTGAAGATTCTCCGCTTCTTTTTTAGAGGGGGCGGTAATGCGAACGAGTTCTGCTCCGGCTTCAATACAGCAAATGGTTTGCGCTACTGTTGCAGCAGTATCCATTGTATCGGTTGTAGTCATCGTTTGCACACGGATGGGATTGTTACCACCGAGCAGCAGGTTACCGATTTTTACTTCTCTTGTTTTGAGGCGTTTGTATTCAGTGAGGCTTTCGCAATACTGCATCGTAAGATATATTTAGGCGTTACTTTTTTAATGGTTGCTGATTGGTAAAATTAACAATTATGCAGGTAGATTGTTGTTGGTTATTTTGCGGGCGATACAATCCGGTGATCTATGGCAGCTTTTAATTGATATCAGTTTTGTAACCGGGTACCCGGTGGAGGATTCAAATATGAAAAAATAAATAGAATTAGGCACTTAGTTCGCAAAGTATTTACTCTATTGTGTTAGACCCTATTTTCTTTTTTTTCTTAATAAAAAAAAGAAACAAAAAAAATCAAGGCTCCGAATAAAAAGGCTGAAATTTTAAATGTAAGCCTAAAATCAAGGAACTCGCCACCAGAGTAAAAGACTTTGAAATTTATGCTGGCTCAAACAGCCTTGATTTCTTAACGGCTTACATTTAAAATTTCTAGCACTTTTTATTCGAGGCCACAATAGCCATCATTTGGGAAGCAAATGCCTAATCCAAAAAATAAATAAGCGGGGGGAATATATAATAGTTTTAGAACTCTCTTACCAGTCTTTTTCTGGTTTTTCAGGAGATGCAGCGTCTACTTTTCTCAATTTATCCTGTAGGTTTTTTTCCTGTTGCATCAATGCCTTTAATTTTTCTTCCGCCTCTTTTTTGGTCATTTTATTAGGCTGAGGTTTTGGTTGTTCTTTGTCTTGTTTTTGTTGCTGAGGTTTGTCTTTCTTTTTTTCAGCTTCTTCTTTTTGTTTTTGCTGTTGTTGTTTTTGTATGGCCTGCTGCAAATTAAGTCTTGCATCTTCGTCAGAAGGATCTTGCTTCAAAGCATTTTTATACGCATCAATACACTCCGGTAATTTATTCTTGTTTTGTAATACAACGCCGGTATTATACCAGGCTTTTGATTTATCCATCGCTTGCTGGCTATTGGCAATGGCCGATTCATATGCCTTAACAGCATCTTCTGTATTGCCATTTTTGTACAAAGCATTACCCAGGTTAAAACTGGCTTTATTGCCTGATGGGTTTAATTCAATTGCTTTTTTGTATTGATCGATGGCAATATCCAGTTGCTTGTTATTATAAGCTTCATTGCCTTTTTTTATTAGCGTATTTTCCTTTTGGGCAAATATTGTAGCGGCAGATATACTGCAACAAAAGGCAAGTAATAAAGCTTTATTTAAATTTGGTTTGACAGCGTTACTGTTAAAAATATTTTTTTTAAGAAAGAACCTTTGAAACCTTGTTTTACCCGTTTTTTCTGACATAAAAAATTCCACCAGCAATAAGAGCAATGCTGCACCAATAAACCATTGATAAAAATAGAGATAGGTTGCAGATGCATTTTCTGTAACAAGCCGCTGGTCTATACTTTTAAGTTGCCCTTCCAGTTTATCCGCCACTTCATTGGTATTAGTAAAAAGCTGGTACAACCCGTTGCCGCTGGCTGCTACATTTTTTAATATATCTTCATTTAATCTCGTAATTACCACCGCACCTGCGGCATCTTTTTTTGTTTCACCGGTTGCAGGTTCAATGATGGTGCTGCCACCTGGAGAGCCGATGCCAACCGTGTTTACCATTACACCTTCATCGGCAAGTGCCCGGGTAACTTTTATGGCAGCTTCATCATGGTCTTCTCCATCGCTGATAAGTATAATGGTTTTATATTTTTTTTCTTTGTTGTTGAATGCGTTAAAACACATTTTTAATGCATCGCCAATTACGGTGCCCTGGGTAGGAACCACATCGGGCGTGGCGGAAGACAAATACATTTTTGCTGCTGAGTGATCTGTTGTTAGCGGCATCTGCAAATAAGCCCTTCCTGCAAATACCACCATACCAATTCTGTCATCAGGGAGCTTGTCGATTATTTTTGAAATTAGTTGCCTCGCTCTTTCCAGTCTATTGGGCTGTATATCTTTTGCCAGCATGCTTTTGCTAACATCCAATGCAATCATCACATCAATACCGGTGTGTTTTATGTTGGAACTGCCATCAGGTTTTCGAAGTCCTGCCCATCCAATCGCAGCGAATGAAAATGCCATTAACAGTAGTAAAAATTTAGTGAAATATTTTTTAGGACTGTAGTTGTTGATTAATTGTTTAACCAACTGATCATCTCCAATTTTTTTGATGGTCTTTTTTTTCCATCGTAAAGCAAGCATGTACAGTGCTACCATCAGCGGTATTACTACCAGTGCCAAAAGATAATATGCATGTTGAAATTGGAGCATCTGATAATTGTTTTGTAAATAAGTACTGGTGAAGTTATTCCCGCTTTTTTGTTTAGAGCGTTTAGCAATTTAGATCAGGCCTAAATAAAAAGATAGAATAATTAATTTAAGCCGAAAAACCCTACTCATTTTGAAAATACCTAATTACTTCTTTGCCTTAATGCAAAGAAGTAACAAGAAAGATCAAGGCTTCATAAAAAAGACTAAAAATTTGAATGTATGGCTAAAATGAAATTAGCTCAATGTTCAAAATATGCCCCGACTGTGGTACAACCTACAGGCATATTGCAAAGCCAGGCGTCCGTAACAATAATTTCATTTCTTAACGCCACGCATTCAAATTTTCTTAACGTCTTTTTTATGAGGCCGGCAAAAAGATTGAGGTCAATCTTTATTAACTAATAAAAAGATATACTGTATACAAACGATCGATGAAAAAATTTTGAATGCTTAATTTTTTCCTTCAAAAAAGCCATATTGTTTTAAAATACCTTTCATAATGTTCAGCAGTACAGTTTTAATAATGATATTTTTATCGGCCGATTTTACAAGAATAGTGAAAAAGTAGGGATGTTTATTTTCCTCAATCCAGCCGGTCATCCAACCAATGTTATTGCCTTTTTCATCAAATCCAGCGCCTGTTTTGTAGCTTAACTGGTATTGGGTATTGTCTTCCTGCACCATGGCATCTCTTACAATTTGCTGGGTGCGTTTTTGAAACGGCAATTGATCGAAATATAATCTTTTAACCAGCCCGAGTTGTTCATCTGCTGAAATTTTTAAACTGTTATCTAACCAAAAGCTATCAATTCTGTTGCCTATTTTTCCATTGCCATAATGCGTGCTGTCTATCCACTGCTGCATGGTATCTTTTCCAATACGCCTTGCCACTTCTTGAAAATAAGGTACCGAACTTACTTTAAAGGCTTGCTCCATGGTTAGGTCTTTATTCCAGTCTTCATTCCATCTTTTTATGCCATCCCATTTAATTACCATCTTTTCATCTGTTATCCTTCCAATTTCCAAGCCAATTAAACTATTTACAATTTTAAAGGTGGACGCAGGCAAAAAACGCATGGTATCAAGCTGCATATTGTACACGGTAACTTTTCCATCTTTGTTGTTGAACATTGTAAAACATCCTTCAACTTTATTTTCGTCAAAATATTTTTTTAATGAATCATCCAGTTTGGCTTTGTTAACAGAGCAACCAGTAATAAGGAATATTACATTGCCGGTAAAAAAAATGTACAATAGAAACGTTTTCATGTAAGTTGTAGCTGTTATTATTTTTTGTTTACTGATATAAAAAAGCATGTTATGAATTTACTTGTTGAAATTTTGCAGTTGCTTCCAGTGTTTCGTAAAATGTAAGCCCATATTTACGGATGATGGCGTCTTTTAAAAAAACATAGACCGGCACTTTAAGTTTTTTACCAAGGGTGCAGGCAGCACTGCAAAGATCTTCCCGGGGTTGGTAATTAACGTACTCGCTTTTTTTATTGCGGCTTTGCTTAATTCGTATGGGGAAAAGATGGCAGCTAATCGGCTTTCTCCAACCAATTTTCCCATCATTGTAGGCTTGCTCAATACCGCATTTTACAATACCGTTGTTATCTGTAATTCCGTATACACATATCTTACTGTCTATTGTGGGTGTTACCCAGCCGAACTCCGGGTTAAACAGGTATCTGCCCTGCTTCTCCAGCTGCTGTTGACTTTCCTCTGTAAGATAAGGGAGAACGGCTTCGTAAGCTGCATTCAGTTCCTGTAATTCGGCATCTTCGAGTGGCGCTCCTGCATCGCCATCTACACAACAACCACCCTTACATTTATTGAGGTCACACACAAACCGGTCCTCAATAATTGCGTCACTAATCAATACATTGTCTATTGCTATCATTGTTTGCAAAAATAGGGACAAAAATGTAAGGCTTATTAAAGCGTGTAAGGGATTAACGGTTTTAACTATTTACGTTTAGCAACTAAATTGTACGAATTATCTACCATTTGCAGCAATTGTTTATTAGTAAGCGTTCCATTTATAATAATGGTATTCCAGTGTTTTTTATTCATGTGATAGCCTGGTAATACAGCATCGGGATATTCTTCTCTTAACTCAAGCGCTTCATCGGGATTGCATTTGGCATTAAACTGAAGTGGCTGTGCATTTAATGACAGCAGTAGAAAAAGCTTGTTATTTACTTTAAAAACCAACACATCTTTCCCAAATGGAAAGCCTTCGGTTACAGCAGGTTTTTGTAGGATATAATCCCTTAAAAATTCTATATCCATGTTTGATTTCGTGTTTAAGTATCAGCGCTACTTATTTAGATTCCTGCTTTTCGATGGGCTATCCGAAAGCAGTTTATACCAGAAAGTTTTAACCGACGCAAATTTAATCTTTAAATAAATGTTGCGCCTTGTTGGGGGCGTACTTAAAATTACTGCAGTGTATTAAAGGGCTGCCAACCTTTATTAAAGAATGGTGAAAATTAAAAAGGTTGCCAGCCCTAACGAAGAATATTAGCAACAAAAAAACCTTGTGATAAGTCACAAGGTTGTCGGTTTAAGTCAAAGAAAAAATATTATTGTTTCATAAACTGGTGGTTAATTATTTGCCCTTTGTTGGTGATTAACTTAACTGCATAATACCCCGGATTTAAAGCCGCCATATCAATATCGGCCAGGTTGGTGGTATTGCTGATAGCAGCACTTTCCTGCTGTTTTTTCCCTGCAGCGTCGGTAACAACCACACTGCTGATGCTGTTATTATCTGTCATCCACACATGTAGCTTATCAATCACTACTTTTGGTAAAATGGTAACCTCTTTATTTACAGACCTCGTATCAAGTATCGTTACATTGCTGAAAGAAAAGTTGCCGTCTTTGCAAATAATTTTTAAACGGTAGTAGTTGATGCCTTCCATCAAAACCCTGTCCTGCGCTGCGTAATTATAATAGTTACCTGCCATGGAGGTTACATAAGTAAAATTTTGGCCATCGGTACTTTTTTCCAATTGAAACATTTGAATGTTTTTTTGCTTGCGTGCATTCCAGGTAAGGTGGCCAACATTGTTGACTATGCTAGCCTTAATTTGTATACCAGTTAAAGGAATGTTTTTTGCAACCGGCAATGCAATGTTGCTTAAGTGGGCAGCGGATACAGAACCTGCCGTTGCAGTAATATTTGTAATGGTTGCCAGTAGTAGAATGTTAATTTGAGTTTTCATTTTCTTTGCGTTTGTTTAAGGTAAGCCTACAACATGCCAGAATGCAATGTGATGAAAATCAGAAGATTGATTTTAGGATTGACCAAGAGTTTTCCGGATATTGGATTTGAACTCTTTTATATGGAGGCTTTTTTTATCAGACAAAAAAATACCGGCTAAAAAATTTAACCGGCATTTCGATATAAAATCAAGCTGTTTTAAAACCAGCTACCATTCCAGGTTTCGCTTGCTGCTTCGTCGTTTTTCAATTTATTTCTTCTGCGTTTTACATCCCTGAAATAACGGAATGCAGTTACAATCATCAGCGGCATAAATAAGAAGATTAATGGTGGTATGCCCATAAAGCTGATCCATTTGCCACCGAACATAGTGCGCATCGGGCGTTTTAACCTTTCTGCAATCAGGTACATTGCGGGCACCAGTACTAGGGTCATAAAGAAAGCAAATGCTAAACCAAAAATGATTGTCCAGCTAAGGGGTTTCCAAAATGCAACACTATCGCCACCAAAGAAAATATGCGGATTTAGTTCGGAGAATAAAGTAACAAAATTGATGTTGAAGCCAACAGCAATTGGTATGAAAGCAAGGATGGCTGCCAGTGCGGTAAGCAATACCGGTATGATACGGGTTTTACCAGCCATTATAATTGCCTCTCTTGTTTTTAATCCACGGCTTCTTAGTTCGTCTGCAAATTCAATAACCAGGATACCATTTTTTACCACAATACCCGACAAGCCAACAATGCCAAGCCCAGTCATTAATACGGATACTTCCATACCGGTAATAGAGAAACCAAGGAGCACACCTATTACGCTAAAAATAATTTCCGTAAGGATGATGATAGGCTTACTTACACTGTTGAATTGTATTACCAACACAAACAAAATAATCATTAAAGCAATCACCAAAGCCGATGTAAGAAAAGCACCTGTTTCTGCCTGTTGCTCTCCTTCGCCGGTTTGTTTAATGGTAACACCCTCCGACTTTTGTGTAAAAGCATCCAGGTGTTTAGTAATTTCCAGGTTAACCGCTGTTGCATTAAAACCTTTAGTGGTTAATACATTGGACCGGAGTGTAATTAATCGTTTTTGGTTTTTACGTTTTACGCTACCGAAAGTACTTGTTGGTTCTATTTTAACCAGCGCACTGATGGGAATATTTTTTACCGCACCACCCACGGCCATATCCCTAAATGAAATGCGCATGTTGAGAAGGTTGCTAAGATCTTTCCGCTGCATTTCATCATTGCGTAACTGAATTTTGTATTCGTCTTTTCCTTCTTTAATTTTTGATATTTCTCTGCCAAATAAACCGGTGCGGATTGCCTGCCCTATTTGTGCAGAAGATACACCTTGTATTAAGGCACGCTCCCTGTCTACCGTTAAAGTAATTTCAGGATTGTTGAGGTCAACATCCATTTTTAATTCTTCTACACCAGGCACCTGGATGGAGTCTAAATAATTTTTAAGATTTACAGCAGTCTTTACCAGTCCATCAAAATCTTCGCTGGCAATTTCAATATTTACCGGTGGATCAGTAGGCGGTCCGCTGCTCTCCTGGTTAACACTTATTTCCGAACCAGGAATACCTTTTATTTCTGCCCGAACCTGGTCAAGATAAGGACGGGTAGAAACGCCATGTCTTTTCTCGAATTCCACAAATGAAACCTGTATCCTTCCCAGTTCGCTCCGGGTGCTTCTGTCGCCAGATGATGGATCGCTTGCACCTATGGCCACATTACTGATAACACTTTCCACTACCGGATTTTTTTTGCCGATGGCAGCATCAATCCCTAAAACTTTATTAACCTTTTTTTCCAAAACCTGAATTACAGAGTCGGTGTATTGTACGCTGGTACCCACCGGCAGTTTAACGTACACATAAATCTGGTTTGGATCTCCCTGCGGAAAAAATACAATACCTACCCGGTTACTTTTTACAGAAGCTATAAATACAAATACCGAAATAAAGAGCAGCGCAATAATTCCTAGTAAAAGATGTACGGGTCTCCAGCCTTTTAATGCCCAGCGAAGCAAAGTTTCGTAATGCCCCATGATCCACGGAAGGGCATGATTTTGAAAATAATGAATAGCATCTGTAAGGAAGTACCTGTTTAATAATACCAATATCATAAAGAACAGCAACAGGTTGCCCATAAAGGTTGCACCTAATAAATCCAATACAATCCCTGCAGCAATTACAATCCAGAAAATTGGTTTTTTAAAGATGGCTGATTTGGGTTCTTTGTTTTCACTTTCAGGATGATTCATAAAATCAACCGCAAAAACAGGGTTCATAAAAAATGCTACCAGTAACGATGCCGCCAACGTAAATATGAGCATGATGGGTAAATACACCATGAACCGACCAATAATACCCGGCCAGAAAAGCAACGGAAAGAAGGGTGCTAATGTTGTAAGCGTACCAGCTAAAACCGGTACAAATACTTCACCTGCGGCCATTTTAGCTGCGGTGATGGTAGATATTTTTCCTTTGGCGTCGGTAAAAATCCGGTGTGTGTTTTCTATAACCACAATGGCATCATCCACTATTATCCCTAAGCCAAATAACAAGGCAAACAATACAATAAAGTTGAGCGTAACATGTGTGCCAACAATTAAATCGGCACCGGGTAAAAATACAAATGCCACAAACATACTAAGTGGCACAGAGAGCGCCACAAAAAAGGCATTGGTAACACCCATAAAAAACATGAGTACAATCAGCACCAAAATAAAACCGATGATGATTGAGTTTACCAGGTCGTTAAAAGATGTTTTTGTTTTGATACTTTGGTCGCCGGTGATAACTGTGTTTAAATTATCCGGGTAAATAACACCCTTTGCTTCTTTAATTGTTTTTCTTACGCCTTCACTTGTTTCAATTAAATTTTCGCCACTACGTTTAATAATATTAAGAGTAACCACATTTTTTCCATCAAGGCGGGCATAGCTTTCAGCGTTTTTTGTAGTATCTTTTATGGTGGCAATATCTTTTAAATAAATCGGGAATCCACCCGTATTGCGGACCAATACTTTTTCGATATCGTAGGCTGTTTTAAACTGTCCCTTTAGCTGCAGGTTTCGTTTGGTAGAACCCACATCGAGCAAACCGCCCGATATGTCCAGGTTTTCCCGCTGTACGGCATAGGTAATGTCATCAAAGGTTACGCCGGCAGTTTGCATACGAAAGTTGTCTACATTTATCTGGAATTCTCTTTCCGGAGCACCTACAATATCAATGCGGTTTATTTGTGGCAGGTCTTCTAATTTTTCCTTTAGGTCGTCTGCAAATTTTTTCAACCTTGCCATATCATAGTCACCACTTAAGTTAACATTCATGATCGGTTGATCGCTCAGGTTTACTTCGAGTGCGGTAGGCACCTGGGTAAGGTCTGTTGGAAGATCCTGCTTGGCTTTATCAATGGCGTCCTTTACTTTTTGCAGGGCCACTTCTGTTTTTACTTTTGTGTCAAACTCAACCGTAATGGCCGAATAATCCTGCTGCGATGTGCTGGATAATTTTTTGATTTTTGCACCGGTAATACCTTTTATCTGCTTCTCAATAGGCCTTGTTACCAGGTTCTCCATATCTTTTGGAGAGTTACCTACATAGATGGTTTGCACATAAATAGTGGGTATCACTATATCCGGAAACTGTTCTTTAGGAAGTGTTACAAATTGATAAATACCAATTATTGAAATAAACAACATCACCAGGTAAATGGAGGTTTTGTTGGTGATACTCCAGGAGGTTAGTTTAAATTCTTTAAACTTGTTTGAAAAATTTTCTTTTGCACTCATACAATTTAGTACCCCCATCCCCTAGAGGGGGGTTATGAGGAGTTTGTTTTTTGTTACCCCGGTGCCTTTAAGCAGGCGTTGGGAAAATTATGTTTAGCTATGAATTGTTATACATAAAACCCTTTATAGGGAATGATATCTGAACTTTAGTTTTTATGTTATTATCATTTGTATTATACTTAACTCTGAATATCGAGAACCATTATAACAGACATAGATCGAAAAGTCTTTTTGTCAAAGCCAACTCTGCCTTTCTCTCCTTTAGGGGATGGGGGCGTTTATTGCGTTGTAAGCAACTGCCCTTCGTACAAGCTTCCAAACCCTTCAGTAATTAATGCATCACCCGCTTTTAACCCTGTTTTTATTTCTAACAAATTACCATTTAGTGAGCCAATATTTACAGGTCTTTTCCGGGCAATCAGTTTA
The DNA here is from genome assembly GCA_025360525.1 of Chitinophagaceae bacterium. Taxonomy (GTDB): domain Bacteria; phylum Bacteroidota; class Bacteroidia; order Chitinophagales; family Chitinophagaceae; genus Ferruginibacter. The sequence goes on from JANYCA010000106.1 coordinate 31,069, forward strand.
CCATTTTCTGTGCTGGCTATCATTACAAACTTTCCTTTTTCGTCATTCTGCAAGGTATTTAAAGGAATGACCATAACGTTGGCGGCTGCATAGTCTCTAATCTTCATCATTGCTATTTGATTTGGCTTTAAAGCAGGATCGGCCGGTAGTTTTGCTTCCACCACAAACCCCCTGTTGATGATATCAATAGAGGCTCCTACAAAACTCAAAGTAGTATTGATGCTCTTATTTACATCCGGCAACACTACAATTACAGCGCTGCCTTTACCCACGGTACCCAAATAATTTTCCGGGATATTGCTTACCACTTTTAGCAATGAATTATTTACAATTTTTATTACGCCAGATCCGGGCGAACCAAAAATTTCACCCTGTTTTACCGTTACCATATCTGCAACGCCGTTTACATCGCTGTATACCGATGCAGTTTTTACCTGCTCCTGCACCACTTTTATATTTTCCTGGCTGGTTAGTAATTGGTTTTCTAAAGTAGCTACATTATTTTTTGCTGTAATCAATTGTACCTCGGTACCAATGTTTTGATCCCAAAGATTTTTCTGGCGCTGGTAAATATTTTTGGCATAAGAAAGTTGTGTTTTTATGCTTTCCAGGCCCTGCCTTGAGGCTACTAAATTTTGTTGCTGAATTACATCATCTAATTTTAAAAGCAACTGACCTTTTTTTACCAGGGCGCCCTGTTGTATGTAGATAGCTTTTATTTGTCCCGGGCCACCACGTGGCGTGATATAGCTTACATTTTCGGCATCTACTCTTCCTTGTAGTTCTATGTAATGCGTAAATTCTGTTGTGGCCAAAGTTTGTATAGCCACCAGTTTTGCCTTGGGCATATTAGCTGCACTTGTATCCAGTTTATTAATTTCTTTCTCGAGGCTGGTAATTTTACCATCGATGCTTTTTTTATCTGCCTTCAGTTTTTCAAGTGTCGCTCTCTTATCATTTAAAGCAGCATCACTTTCTTTTTTGCTGCTACCGCAGGATGAAAAAAGAACCATGGCAGCCAGCATTGTAAATGTATATTTTGTCATTATTACGTAGTTAGATTGTTTATTGATATTTTATTATTTCTACTTGTTTATGGAAGTTTACCGATGGCTGTTAAGTAATCCACTTTCGCAACAATGCCATCATACAAAGCACTGTAATAATTATTTTGCGATACTCTTAACTCTGTTTGGGCATTGTATATTTCCTGGTTACTGCCTAAGCCTTGTTGATATTTTTTTTCTGTTACTACAAAAACCTCCTCAGCCAAACGGGTATTTTGTTTTTGGTTGTCGATGGTAAGTATGGCTGTTTTTAATTTGGTTTTGGCGTTTAATACGTCGTAGTCCATCGAAGCTTTTGTTTGCTCTAAAGTATTTTTCGATTTTTCGAGTTCCAGTTTAGCATTTTCAATTTTTGACCTCCTGGCAAGGCCATCAAAAATGGGCACTATCATTTTAACACCGGCGTACGAGCTGGTAAACCAGTCGCCTCTTTTTAAAAAATTAAAATTTAAACGCTGTGCATTTTTTGTATAAGTCCCAAATGCTGATATCGTAGGTATTCTGCTAAGTTTATACCGCTTTACATTATAGCCATTTAGTTCTATTGCAGTATTCAGTAATTGTACTTCTTTTCTGTCCTGGTAATTGTATGCGTCATCCAGTATATCTGTTTTTAGTCTTGATTCGTCTAATGTATCTGAAAGTACCAGCTCATCTTTTTGCGGCATGTTAATCAGGAATTTTAGGGCAGCATTTCCTGAAAATAGTTGCTGGGTAATTTTTATTTTTTCAGTTTTAAGATTGTTGAGTTGCACCGTTACTTTATCAACATCCAGCTTTTCTGCGAATCCGTTTTTATAAATTTCACTGGTTTCGTGTAGTAGTTTTTCAAAACGTTCTATGTTGGCATCAATGCTGCCTAACTGGCTTTTACCCACTACCAGTTGCCAGTAAACTTTATAGATGTTTGCTTTTATTTGTTCCGTTGTTACATCGGCAGTTTTTCTTGCAAGTTCCATCGCTGCACCCCTTGCCTGCAACCCCACAAATACCTGCCCGTCAAATAAAATCTGATTAAGGTCAAAGCCTGCGCTTGCCGTCCATGGTACACCAAACTGGGCATTGATATTACCAAAGCCCCCTGCCGGAAATGTTATCGGATTACCATTGCCGTCTTTTACCCCTTGGTCAATTAATACCTGGTAAGTGGAAGGAGCAATAAAATTGGGTAGCGTTTGTACTGCCACATTAAAAAAGTGCGTAGTTGATATACTGCCAGTTAATTGAGGAAGCGCCATAGCAGTTATTCCCCTGTTGGTTTGTTGCTGTATTTTAATATCCAGCAAAGCATTTTTTACCTGCACTGCATTTTTTATTCCGTAATCAACCGTTTGTTTTACAGAAAAGTAATTGGTTACCTGGGCATTTGTAACCTGGTTTATCAACAGGAATATCAATAATGCAGTTAACAATTTGTGTTTCATTATGCTATTTCTTTTTATCATTAATAGTGTTATTTTTTCTTTCCTGTTGATATTTTAAAATTAGTTTGTGTCCTTTTTGCGAAGCAAGACCAAATAGAAAATGTTCTGTAAGTTTTGTTTCTACCTGTACTAAACTATATTTTGCTTTTGGAAATACCTGTTGGTTAAAGGCCAGCATCATGCTTTCCAGCCTTGCTTTTACAATAATGTCGGGGTCTATATCTTCCCGGTACATTCCTTCTGCAATGCCTCTCTGTATATTTTCTTTTAGCACTTTGTATAAAAAATTATACTTATGACTATGAAAAATGTTATAAGCTTTTGGATGAAATTTTTCCAGGTCGTGTATAATCGATGGGTTCATATTTGCAAACATTTCCTGCATCATTTCAATGGCAAGAAATACTTCATGCACTGCATCTTTTGCACTTAATTTATCTTTAATGCAGCATTGCTGGTTTTCATCGGTTTTATATTTAATTACAGCTTCCACCAACTCATCCTTATCAGCAAAATACTGGTAGATTGTTTTTTTACTGATGCCCAGCGCACTGGCAATATCATCCATACTTACGCTCCTAATGCCATACTGCATTACCAGGTCGTGAGCTTTTTGCTTTATTCTTTCTGCGGTTTGTATGTCTGCCATAATGGACGGCAAAACTAAGGAAACTATTTATGTTACCAAAGTTTCCATGAAGTTATTTTACCATTCATAACAATTATTTCATATTCCGGGCTGGCTGGGCAATCTGTTATCTTTGTAAATATAAAATTTAGCGTTATGAACAAAACTGCCAGTTATAGAAGGCTAATTCAGTTTTTTTTACAAGGGCTGCTGGTAATAGCCCCTATCGCCATTACTATTTGGGCCATTGCTGCTGCCTTTAGTTTTGTAGATGGAATTTTACCAAATATCATTCATAATTTGTTCCCTTCATTAATGGAAGATAA
>JANYCA010000015.1 GCA_025360525.1 Chitinophagaceae bacterium
GCCCGGGATTTTGAATCACCAATGCTTAGAACGGCCTTACAAAGAGTCATAATAAATCTACGAATGTATTTCGTTAGCTGGAGAAATTAATTCCGGTATTTTTCGGAATGTGTGGAATGAAGGAAAACGATTTATACATAAACAATAGAATTTTCCGTACACGCCGGTTAATAATTTTACTACAAAAATTGAGCTTTTACACAATAATAATTTCTAAAAAGAGTTTACTAATTTATAAAGTGTCTGTCTTACAAAAATGTCATAGTACTTACAATATATTAAACTTTGTTTTTTTGGATTTTATTCCGGCTATTTCTATAGTAGGGATTATTTTTGAATCCTAAAAGTTAACTAAAGGAATTTTTTCAAGGATAAAAACTCCTTTAAAAGGGCACATATCAAATTACTAAATACTTAGCTTGCAGGCAAATGCCTTTCTAAATATTAATGCCACTTTAACAACGGCATCAACAAAAATCATTCGTTAATTTTATTGGGCAGTTAATTTTTCTTCCTCCCATTTTGCCCTTCCCCAACCTTGTATGACGTGCTTTTCGCTATGGTAAGATGAACGAACCAAAGGGCCGCTTTCCACATAATCAAACCCAATGTTATAGCCAATTTCACGTAATTCTTTAAACTCATCCGGATGTACAAAACGTTGTACCCGCAAGTGTTTTTTGCTAGGCTGCAGGTATTGTCCGATGGTGATTACATCCACATTGCTATCCCTTAAATCCTGCATGGTTTGTATTACTTCTTCTTTTGTTTCGCCAAGGCCAAGCATTACGCCGCTTTTAGTTCTCATACCTCCTTGTTTTAATAGGCGAAGCGTTTCCATACTCCGCCAGTACTTGGCCTGAATTCGAACCTGTCTTGTAAGGCGCTCAACTGTTTCAATATTGTGGGATACAACTTCTGGTGCAGCATCTATTATGCGTTGAATGCACTGCGGATCTGCCTTAAAATCAGGTATCAGGGTTTCAAAAGTAGTGGTTGGGTTAAGTGCCCTGATGGCCTTAATAGTATTAAACCAAATAATACTTCCCTGATCTTGTAATTCGTCTCTGTCAACAGAAGTAATAACGGCGTGCTTTACTTTCATCAAATGAATAGCCTCAGCTACACGTTGTGGTTCATCCCAATCTACAGGCTCCGGTTTACCCGTTGCCACAGCACAAAAGCCGCAGCTACGGGTACAGATATTCCCTAAAATCATAAAGGTGGCCGTACCCTCACCCCAGCACTCTCCCATGTTTGGACAGTTTCCGCTTTCGCAGATGGTATGCAATTTATGAGTATCTACCAGGTTACGGACATGCTTATAAGATTCTCCAATGGGCAATTTAACTCGTAACCAATTGGGCTTTTTAAGTGGCTCAACATGGCCATCTAATACAGTTAATTCAATCATTAATATTATTTATTAAATAAAGGAGATGTAAATAATCTAAAAGGCAGTTGCAAAAAATTGCATATTTTTTTGTCTGGAAGAAACCAGCTTTTATTTTCTTTTACCAAACACTACAGCTACATAAATGTTCACAAATACGTTTTTCGGCGTGCTGAAAACCAACTGGGGAATTTTTTTAGAATACAGTTCAGCCGTTAACCCAACTTCGAGAGCACTTACTACCTCATTGTATCGCCCATAATCGAAACGGAGAGCTGCTTTTGCGTAGGCACCAGGCGTTACCTTTATTTCGCCCCACCCTTTGCCAAATCCGGCAGAAGAAACACCCAGGCCCTGCAATTTAGCACCCGATGAAAAAGTGGTGCTATCGGCACTATCATATTTTATTGCCTTGCGGCTGCCGCCAATGCTATCGTTTACTTCAAGGTAATATGGCCTCAACAAACCAAAGGAAATGCCACCTCCAAAATTGGCCGTTACTGAAACCCCATTTTTATTCGCTTTGTTTCCTAATAAAATTTGTTGCTGTACGCCCAGCTTTAGCGGGTAGAAATAATTTATTTTGCCGAATATAAAGGGTGAGGTTGGGATGTAAGGGTTGCTCTGCTTTTGTTCTTTCGTGTGTTTCCTTTCAGAAAAATCAAGCTGAAATAATAAAGATTTTTTAACAGATTGCGCCCTGCCTATTTCTAAGAATGCTCCATAACCGTCGTTTACCAGTTTAAGGCCAAATGCAGTTTGTTTTGGAAAGGCAATTACACCCTCCTCTTCTATTTTTGACAATGCATTTATGCGTTGCTTCTTTTCTTCCCTCAATTCTTTTTTAGTTTTTTGAGCTATTGAGGAAAGCGTTGCAATAATTGCAATACAAACTATAAATAATCTTCGCATATTAACTTTTTACTTTAGTAAATTTAGGCAAAAATAATACAATGACAGCAACCATCCATTACGAAGGAAATTTAAGATGCCAGGCAATACATTTGCAGAGCGGAACAAGCATAGAAACAGATGCACCTACAGACAATAAAGGAAAAGGAGAACGCTTTTCACCAACCGATTTGGTATGTACTGCTTTGGCTACTTGCATGATAACTACAATGGCCATAAGATCAGTAGAAATAGGAATTGAACTTAAAGGCACGTCGGTAAATGTTAAAAAACACATGTTGGGCAACCCGAGGAGAATAGGGAAAATTGATGTGGTAGTTGCTTATCCAGCCGCATTGGAATTAACAGCAGCTCATTTTCAATTTTTAAAAGATGTGGGCAATAATTGCCCTGTAATGAAAAGCATACATGAAGGAATTGAGGTAATAGCTGAATATAAAAACGCTGAAATCTAAACCAAAAATACTTCTATACCTGCTCCCCACAGGTTCGTAAAATTTTATTTCCAACGGCGCATTCGAGGCAACGCTTTTTATTGCAGTAATTATTTTTCAATTGCAACAGGGCTTGTGAGTCGAATGCATTTTTATTAGCAACGCCAATGGCTTCAAACCCTCTGGTGATACTGTTTTTTTCGGCAGCAACCTGTTCCATCCATTGCAAGGCACGATCTTTATAGACCGTTTCATTAAGCAAGTAGCCGTAGGTAAACAGCGTTGGTATAACAGTATTTATTAAAATATTATCAATCATTTGCGTGCCCATATTTTTCTCTTTGTAAGTACTTTGCACGTTGGGCAAGTAGTGGTAATGCCAGTAATCATTAGCGGTAACATCCAGCAGCTTTTTTACTATTTTAATACTTTCAGCCTCTTTAATTTTCGAAAACAGGTGGCTGCTTTTATGTACCAGCATGGCCAATTGTGCAAGCCTTACCGTAGGGAAATTGGATGGTCGCATTCTTAAAAAAAATAATGCATCTTTTACCGGCTGCAGGTGGTATTTCTTTTGCAGAAAATGATATTCCTTTTTAAGCATGATCATATAGTCATCGGTAAACTCTCCTGTTAACAAGGATGCCTGACCAAAAAGTAACGCCTCTATTTGCTGTATCTGGTTTTTGTGTTTCGCCAGCAGATTTACCGGTAACGACCTGGCAATTTTTTCGAAACATGCACTGTTCACCTTCAATCCAAAATTTTTTGCCAACAGCCACCAGAATGTTTCCTCCCAGTTATTATTATTAAATTGTAAATAAGCCTGCACCAATGTAGATTTATCCTGTAGCCTTTCCACCAACATCCGTTGTTTCCAGCTATCCCAAATTATTGGTGTAACCAGCTTAAGACTATGCTGGCAGGGAATAAAATCCGTTGCCTGCATTAATGCATCAAACCTACTGAGTAATACTTTGGGAACTTTATCATGCATTTCCAACACAGGAAAAGGCAATTGTAAATCGATATTATCTTGCCACACCACATGAAGAATGACGTTTTTATAGTTGTCATCGACGCTGTGTTTGTGCGCCTGCCAGTCAGAAGACAGGATATGGAGTTCTACATGTCCGGCCCAGGTAGTATCAGCAATTTTTATTTTTGCATCCTTAAAATCCGGCCCCTGGTTGCTATTGCTGATACCCGGATGAATAATAAGGACAGCCTCGCCATCAGTAGTTTGCAACTGGTTAAGATTGAAACATTGGAACTGCCAGATGTATTGCAATAATTTTTCGTTCATAGAAAAATAATTTTTGCTTCTTACGGTTTTTTACCGCCTTAGTTTAATTTTTACCTCAACAAAATGGAAGGGGATTTTATTTACAATCAAGTTAAGAATTAATTGGACAATTTAATAACATTTGATTAGCTGATTAGCAACAGAGCTTTTATTTTCTTGTAGCATATTTAGACATAGGAATGTATGCTGATTTAAAATCCGGCAGGAATTGTTGCCTGTTTAAAATTTAAAATTAAATGTTACGGAAGGGATAATGGGAAAAAGGCTTACCTGTTTGCCTTGCACTTTAAGGGTACCATCGAGCGGGCTTCCCGTTTGGTCGAAGTAGATGAAATAAGGATTTTGCCTGCTGTAAACATTGTAGATACTGAATACCCATTCCGATTTCCATTTTCGGTTTATATTCTTTTTGGGAGTTAAAATAGCAGCAACATCAATCCGATGGTAGGCTGGCAGGCGATATTCATTTATTCGGCTATACTCTTGTGTTAGCACGCCGTTTACGAGGTAAAAACGTTGCGGTAAAGTGGCAGCATTGCCACTTCCGTATACAAACGTACCAGAAAGTTTCCAACGTTTGCTCAGTTCGTATATGGCAACAATGCTCATATCATTTCGGCGGTCGTATTTAGCAGGATATTTTTCTCCAAAGTTTAAAGCAGGAAATTTGCGCCATGTCCAACTAAGTGTATAACCAATCCATCCGGTAAGTCGTCCTTTAGTTTTATTTATAAATAATTCTGTTCCATAGCTCCATCCTTTTCCAAAAGTAAAATAGTTTTCGGTGTCTTCCAGTGTGTTAGGGGTGTAGCCTTCTTCATACTCTATCTGGTTAGCCATTTGCTTGTAATAGACCTCCACAGAGGTTTCGTAGGTATTTTCTTTAAAGTTTTTAAACAGACCGGCTGCGTATAACCAACTTATTTGTGGTTTAACCTTGTAGGTACTGGGTACCCATAAATCGGTTGGTAATGTAGTACCCGAATTACTCACCAAATGAATGTATTGAAGATTGCGTGTTACAGATCCTTTTAAAGAAGTGGCATCATTTATAGCGTAACGCATGGTAAACCGGGGTTCTAATCCTCCATAAGTTTTTACCGGTTGGCCATTACCGTACACCGTGCTATCTATACGATTAAGATTGGCATCTGTTTTAAAAATTTTGAAAGGGCCAACCTGCTGAAACATGCTGTACCTGATACCGGCATTAATTTTTATTCTGTCGTTAATCTCCCAATCATCCTGCACATATAAAGCTGCTTCGTGGGCATATTTGGCTTGTGCATTTAAAGGTTTAAACTCAATAGAATCCTGTGTGCCACTTACTACAGATGGAGTGAATTTATGGTAAGTGTAGAGGCCACCAAATTTTACTTTATGTCCGGTGAAAGGATACAAATCAAAATCCTGTTTTAAACTAATATCCCTAATACCTGATGCCAACTTAATAGAAAAATTATTTTGTAATGCATTAAAAGTAAAATTGTAATTATTAAATACAGCGGTGGTGTTTCCAAACAGGCGCTTGTTAAAAATATGATTATACCGTATAGACCCGGTAGCATTTCCCCACGGAATTTTTATTTTAAGGCTTTGCTTGCCATTTGCAAAATCAAAAACATCCCTGCCAAAGTACCCACTTATATAAAGCCTGTCTTTTTCCGAAAACTTATAATTGAGTTTTGCATTTAAGTCGTAAAAATAATAGCCTGATCCGTTAAACTGGCTGGTTTTACTTATAAATGGTTTAGCCAAAACATCTATGTAAGTACGTCTGCCGGAAATAATAAACGAAGCCTTGTCTTTTTTAATAGGTCCTTGTATCGATAACCTTGATGCAATGGCTCCTATCCCACCCTCTACCTGGAATTTTTTATCGTTCCCTTCCTTCATGGATATATCAAGCACACTTGATAATCTGCCCCCGTACTGAGCAGGCATTCCACCTTTTATCAGGGAAACATTTTTGATGGCATCCGAATTAAAAATTGAAAAGAATCCAAACAGATGCCCCGTGTTATAAACGATGGCATCATCTAATAAAATCAAATTCTGGTCTGGCCCGCCACCTCTTACATATATCCCTGCACTTCCTTCGCCTGCATTGCGTACGCCTGGTAAAAGCTGAATGGTTTTAATTAAATCCACCTCTCCCAAAAATGCCGGTACTGCTTTAATTTGCTCAATAGGTAACACAAATTTGCCCATTTGTGCATTCTTTACATTTACGTCTCTTTTATTAGAAGTGATCACCACTTCGGTCAATGCATCACGGGGTACAAGATTAAAATTAAAGAGCTTATCTTTTGTAAGTTGAACGGAAGACAATAAAGGCTGATAGCCAACATAGGAACAAATCAGCTCATAGTTTCCCTCTGTAAGTGTAAGAGAATAAAACCCAAATTGGTTGGTACTTATGCCCTTTGTTTGCCCACGCACGCTGATGGTTGCCCCAATAAGTGTTTCGCCACTTTGAGCGTCTTTAGCATAGCCGCTAATAGTGATTTTGTTTTGAGATAATGCTACAAAAGGCAGCGCAAAGAGTACAAACAAGAAGTATATAAACCGCATAGAAATTTTTGCTGCTAGATGAATAAGACTCTTAGTGATTGTTCCTGCCTTACTCCTAAGCTGATTGATTATTTTATTATTGTGCTTTAATTGAATCTTTTACCTCTCCACAATGCAGCATCGTTCCTTTGTATTCCGGATGATGTTTGCCCATGTAAGGGTTGATTATTTCCTCGCTATTACTTATCCAATTGGCACCATTATTTTCCCCAAAGGCCATCGGGCAATTTTGCCAATACAATATTTTTCCTTCATAATGGATTGTTTTTAGAAAAGGATACAGGTTTTCACTAATGCTTTTAAAATCCTGTCGCATTTCAGTAATTGTTTTTTGGGTTGCAAGGTTTGTTGCATTTGCCTTAATATCATTTAAAAACATCGCAGCACTTTCAAATATCCCTGAAGTGTCATTTTTTAGTTCCTCAATATTTATTCTCGTTAAAAATTCTACCAGTTTGTTATTGGCAAGCTTCGTCTTTACGCTGTCAGTTTCTACTAAAGCAGCTTTTATTTCAAAATAATTTTGTAGTAAAGAATCAATCTTACCATTAAATATCGCATTGTGTACATTAACCTTTAGCGCCTGTTGTTTTGGTGCCCCGGGAACACTTTTGTTATCCCTGAACTGGAGCCAGTAAATAGCAAATAAAGCGGCAACGATTGCAAAAAAAATCACTACTTTTTTCATAAAAAAGATACATTTTGTGCCGTAAAGCTACAAGATAACATCAAATAAAGGGAATAGTTTGCCGATTGAATTACTTTTGCCGCCAAATTAAAGACCGATTATTTTTTATGCTATTAGGATTACAAAATTTAACATTTGAATTTGGAGCCAGAACTATTGTAGAAGACGCTACCTGGCACATACAACCCAATGAGCGTATTGGCCTTATCGGGTACAATGGTACCGGAAAATCTACCTTATTAAAAGTGCTTACCAGGCAATATTTACCCAGCAAAGGCTCTGTTGAACAAGGCAAGGAAACCACTATTGGTTTTTTGCACCAGGATCTGTTGAGTTTTGATACGAACGACTCTGTGTTGCAGGTTGCTATGGGCGCTTTTGAAAGAGTGCTGGAATTAGAAAAAGAAATAGAAGCACTCGGTATTGAATTAGAAAGGACCGGCGACGAAAGTTTAGCAATTGAATATACAGATAAGCTGCACGAGTTAGAGGTATTGGATGGCTACAGTATTCACCATAAAACCGAAGAGGTTTTACAAGGCCTTGGATTCCCCAACGAAAGTCTGCAAAAGCCCTACAAAAATTTTAGTGGCGGCTGGCGAATGAGGGTTTTATTGGCCAAAATGATTTTAATGAAACCGGATGTGTTATTGTTGGATGAACCTACCAATCACCTGGATATGCCAAGTATTGAATGGTTGGAAAAATATTTAAGTCACTACCAGGGTGCAGTGGTAGTGGTAAGCCACGATCGTTTTTTCCTGGATAGAATGGTAAATAAAATTGTAGAAATTTACCAGCAGCAAATGCATTTTTATACCGGCAATTATACTTACTACCAGCAGGAAAAGGCTTTGCGAATTGATATGCAGCAGAAAGCTTTTGAAAACCAACAGGATTACATTCGCCAGCAGGAACGAGTGGTTGAGCGCTTTAAGGCTAAGGCCAGCAAAGCAGGCATGGCGCAGAGTATCATGAAAAAATTGGACAAAATTGACAGGATAGAAAACGTTGAACTGGAAAGACCGAATATCAAAATAAACTTTTTAATAGATAAGCAACCAGGCAGGGTTTTATGCACATTAAAAAATGTAAGCAAAAGCTATGGCGATATAAAAATATTGGAGAATACAGGTGCAGAGATTGACCGTGGCGATAAGATTGCTTTAATAGGTGCCAACGGGAAAGGAAAATCAACGTTGCTTAGAGTAATTGTCGGCAACGAAGAACATGAAGGAGAACGCATATGGGGACATAATGTAGAAGAATCGTTTTATGCCCAGCACCAGTTGGAGGCATTGAATGTAAACAACGACATTTTAGAGGAGATGAAGGAAAGCCGTAGTGGAAAAACCGATCTGGAACTGCGGAGTTTATTGGGTTGTTTTCTGTTTAGTGGTGATGATGTAGAAAAGAAAATAAAAGTATTAAGCGGAGGAGAAAAGGCCAGAGTTGCCTTAGCTAAAACCATTGTGAGCAAAGCCAATTTCTTAATGCTCGATGAACCTACCAATCACCTTGATATGCATTCAGTTGAGTTATTGATTGAAGCACTGAATAAGTATGAAGGCAGCATCGTATTGGTAAGTCACGATAGGTATTTTATCAGTAGAATAGCCAATAAAATTTGGGAGATTGAAGATCATAAAATTGTTGAATTTAAAGGCTCCTATGCCGAGTGGGAAGAATGGAAAGCGAGACGAGAAGCGGAAAGAAGTAAAGCATTAAAAGCAGCTGAACCTACTAAAGCACCTGTTGAAAAAAAGACCCCTGTAAAAGAGCAAGCGCAGGTTCAGCAACCTGCACCAAATACACATATAGACAAGGAACTAAAAAAAGAATACCAGAAGCACAAAAACCGATTCGTTCAACTGGAAGAAAAAATTGCACAACTCAGCAAACAAAAAATTGAGCTGGAAGCAGCAATGGCAGCACCGGAAAGTTATAACAATAAAGATAAATTTCAGCAAACTGAAACCGCCTACAACAAGGTGACTGCAGAGCTTTCAACACTAAATAAAGAATATGAAGTTGTATTTGAAAAAGTGATGGAGCTGGAAGAAAAAGGCATCTAATATATAGTCAGCAAATAATAAGGATTGGAGCGATAACTGATTTTTTACTGCCCGGGCATAATTGTCCGGGCATTTTATTGCCCGGTGGTTTATTCCTATTGTATTAGTGTGTTGCTACAGCAAGAAGTTACATACAAAAATTGACGCAGTGTATAAAAGGTGTCAGCATTCATGAAAGAATTTTGAACATAGAAAACGTTGGCAACCCTTACGACAATTTTAAAAACACCCATCTTGCTTTATATGCAGTTATGGACTCCATTGTAAATCAGTATTTTCCTTTGGTGGAAGCGCTGGAAGAAGGCTTGCAACAAATTGAAGAAAAGGTTTTTAAGGAGAAACCTACCGGGCAAAATACGGAAGATATTTACCAGTGAAAAAGGGAATTGTTAGATGTGAAAAGAGCTGTATCGACATTAAATGATATGGCAAGCCGATTGATGCGGTTTGATACCGTATTAATTTCGGAAAAAACCCAGCCTTACTTTAAAGATATTTATGATTATGCATTGCGTATTAATAAAATGGTTGACCATACACGGGAATTATTGAACACCGCACTCGAAGTAAACTTTTCGAATATTTCCATTTCACAAAGTGAAGTTTCTAAAAAGTTTGCTGCATGAGCAGCAATTAGTGCTGTACCAACCATGATAACCAGTTTTTACGGTATGAATTTTAAATTTATGCCGAAGCTTGAATGGCAGTATGACTAACCTGCTGTAGCATTCCTAACAGTAATTTTATGTTTTATCACGTTTAATCTTTTTAGAAGATCAGGCTGGTTATAAATCGGTGAATTCTCTGGAATTAAAAACTGGCAAAGATTGGCTGCTGTGATAAATTAGATTTTTAATCCTCAACCAAAACACAAAACTCCTGCTCCAGTGTAAGCGAATGATTGTAAAGCATTTTTATAAAATCGCTACCCCATTGCGCATAAAAAAGCATTAGATTTTCTGTTCTTTCCTGCAGGCTGTTGTTGGGGAATAATTGCGTTTTTATTTTATGCAACTGGGCCTGTTGCGTAGCAAATTTTATTTTCTCTGCCTTCAATATTTTCTTTTCAAGTGCATTTATTTTTTTAAGCGCCTTTGTATGCAGGGCTTCGGTATGGCTTTGGAGATTAATGTCCACGTTACCTGCTACCATTTTTACCTGTTGATACAACAGGGCCATCATTTCTTTTTCTTTGTCTAAAACCAACCGGGTGCTGCTATCTCTTTTCACCAATGCTGTCATTAAATCAAATTCCTTTTTAAAAATTTGTTCATAAGAAACCTGCAGTTTTTTTATCAAGGCTTCGTATTTTTTCTCGACGATTAAAAATGAATTTCTCACTACCATCAAAGGATACGGCACACCTGAAGCCGCAAACACATTTTTTAACTCCAGCCAATAAGCAATTTCTCCACCGCCGCCGATAAAAACAATATTGGGTAAAATCGTTTCCTGAAAAACAGGCCTTAAAATCACGTTCGGACTAAACCTTTCTGGATATTGTTTTAATTCCTGCAAAATTTCATCCCGGTTAAATTTTAGGGAGGTATTTACAACCACCCATTCATCATTCACTTTTTCTATCCGCTCTCTACTTCCCTCCTGCAGGTAAAACATATTCAGCTCTCTGCCGCTTGCCTGTTGTTTGTATTTTGCCGGAAAACTACTAACTGTTTCCTGCACCGCAGGTTGAGAAAACTGGTGCTCCAGTTCCCGCTGAATAACAGGAATAAAAGCCTGCTTTAACAAATGACTATCAGGCAGCAAAACCAGCAATCCATATTCAGCAAATAGTTGATTTACCAGTGAAAAAGTTGCAGTTTCAATTGTTACTCCGGGCTGGTAACATTGTTGCATCAGCTCTACAATGTCTTTACCAAATGGAAGCACTAAAAGCTGTCCACTGATTATGGTAATTAATTTTACCAACGCATCATCTACTTTCATACGCCCAACAGCGCCGGTTTGCCTGGTTTGCCACTCTAACTTTTGGCCGTTGATAAAAATATGGCCAAGCTCTGCCAGGTCTGCATCTTCGCTACCCATGTAATACACGGGTACAAAATGAGCATCATCGATTTTACTATTCAACTCCGCTGCAATTTTTGCAGCATGCAATATCTTATAAATAAAATACAACTGACCAGTAAAAATATTGGGTTGGTGAGCCGTGGCGATGGTAAAGCAGTTGGGGCTATTTAATTGCTGCAGATTGTATTGCTGTTGTTCAGAAAGGGTAACGGCTTTATACTGTTCGGTTAAAACGTTTACCAATAATGGTCGGTTGGTTCCAAAATTCTTCCGTTCAGCAATAGCCGCTTTAATGCCTTCTATCGAAACGGAATGAGTGTAAAAAGGCTGTAACTCCTTTGCACCACTTATATAATCCAGTACTGTTGCAGAAAAAAAACCAGTTTGGCTATAGGCTAAATGAGCAGATAAACCCTTCATTATTACAACATTAATTTATGTAATTAAAGGGCAAACTTACAGTAATCTAAAATTTAAAATGCTATAGTTATTATAAATGGGTTATAAAATTTACAGCTTTTAAAAACTGCAAACTTTATAACCCAAAAAACTAATTAAAATCATTGTCATCTAAATCTTCTTCCGAAAATGATTTAGAGCCCATGTTGAGCATACTTCCCATCAAATCTTTAAACTCTATTTTGCCATCCAATACTTTTTTGCTGATTAATGAATGGGCAGATAAACCATGCAATACAAATTCCATTAACAAGGCTGTTTCCGTTTCGTTGGCACCTTTAAAATATTTTTTAACCAACGCATGCAGGCCGTCTACTTTGTAGAGCAACTGTATTTTATCTTCATCTCTTGTTTCAAAAAATGTATCAAGATGGTTACCGCTATCAAACCAACGGGTAATTGATTTGTAAGGGTTTTCATCTGCAATTGTATCTTTCCCTCTTTTCTTTTTGATTGTATCTGGATTAGGAAAGTACTGACCAAATATGGTGCGAATAGATTTTTCCAGCAAATTAAAAGCCACTTGGTATGGGCCTTCCTGCTCGCCTTCGTACACCAATTCTATTTTTCCAGTAATGGAGGGAACGATGCCAATTAAATCACTAATCCAAACCTGGGTCTTTTTTTCTTTATTGATGATAGCTCTGCGTTCGGCTGAACTCACGGCATTTTCATAAGCCGCAATGGTAAGCCTTGCACTTACACCACTTTTTTTGTCTACAAATTCACTACCTCTTGCTTCAAAAGCAACCTGCTCAATCAGGCGTTTTACAAGGTCGCTGATATTTACTTTGTCTAATTGTTCTTCGTAGATATTGGCTTCCTGTTCGGTAATTGCCAATGACGTTTCCATCAGTTTAGGATAGTGCGTAAGAATCTGGCTTTCTATTCTATCTTTTAAAGGAGTTACAATGCTGCCCCTGTTGGTATAATCTTCGGGATTGGCGGTAAAAACAAACATCACGTCGAGTGGTAGCCGCAGTTTAAAACCCCGAATTTGCAAATCGCCTTCTTCTAAAATATTGAACAATGATACTTGGATTCTAGCCTGCAAATCGGGTAATTCGTTTATTACAAAAATGCAGCGGTTGCTTCTTGGAATGATGCCATAATGCAACACTCTTTCATCAGCAAAACTCAATTTTAAGTTAGCCGCTTTTATCGGGTCGATATCTCCAATTAAATCGGCTACACTAACATCTGGTGTAGCTAGCTTTTCTCCGTAACGCTGGCTGCGGTGGAGCCAGGAGATAGGCGTATCATCGCCATGCGCCTCAATAAGATCAAGCGCATACCTCGAAATGGGTTGAAACGGATCGTCGTTGATTTCGCTTCCTGATACAACTGGTATAAACTCATCCAACAATTGAATCATTTGCCTCGCCATCCTTGTTTTAGCCTGTCCTCTCAGGCCTAAAAACAAAATATTGTGCCTTGATAATAAAGCTCTTTCTGTATCAGGAATTACTGAATCTTCGTAGCCTAAAATACCAGGAAATGCATTTTCTTTTGCTTCAATTTTTTTTATCAGATTCTGACGTATTTCATCTTTAATGCTTTTTGATACGTAGCCATTTTTCTTTAACTCGCCGAGGGTAGTTGCTTTATTCATAATACCTTTTATTTATTGTCATTTAGATGTTAGATGTGGGTACTTTTTCTACTCATTATTTTCTTAATAATGTCTCTTAAAAAAATTAATTTTTACTGGTAAGTTATTAAAACAGCTAAGCGCCGAAACTGTAGAAATATGCTTTAGGTGGATTAATAAACGGTTTTGCGTTTGCCACTTTCAAAATCTTTGAAGATAAATGAGCCCAGTTTATCCAATGCGGCAAAAAAAGCTTTGCCATTGTTTGTTTCGGTAAACTCTTGTACAAATTTTTGCAGGTAAGGATCGCTTGCAATCATAAAAGTGGTGATGGGTATCTTCAGTTTTTTACATTGTGTTGCAAGACTCATGCAGCGATTCAATATTTTTCTATCTACGCCAAAACTGTTTTTATAATACTTGTTGCCCACTTTAAGGCAGGTTGGTTTGCCATCAGTAATCATAAAAATTTGCTTGTTAGGATTTCTTCTTTTTCGCAAAAGATCCATAGCAAGTTCCAACCCTGCAACGGTATTGGTATGATAGGGCCCCACTTGTAAATACGGTAAGTCTTTTACCTCAATCGTCCAGGCATCGTTACCAAAAACTACAATATCCAGGGTATCTTTTGGATACTTTGTATGAATGAGTTCGCTTAAAGCCATGGCTACTTTTTTTGCCGGAGTTATCCTGTCTTCTCCATATAAAATCATGGAATGGCTGATGTCGATCATCAGTACTGTGGAGGTCTGCGATTTATAATCAGTTTCTCTAATCTCCAGATCATCTTCTTGCAACCGAAAACTTTCTGCACCATGATTGATTTGTGCATTGCGGATAGAAGCTGTGAAATCTATCTGTTCCAACGAATCGCCAAATTGAAATGGTCTTGACTCAGGACTTATTTCATCGCCGCCACCTGGCTTAAAAGTGTGGTGATTGCCCTGCTTACTTTTCTTTAGCTTACCAAAAATTTCATCCAGGCTTTTTTTACGAATTCCCTGCTCGGTTTTGGGTGTAATCTTAATTTCGCCTTTGCCTTTGTCTTCTTCTATGTAACCTTTCTGCTTCAGATCATCAATAAAATCTCCCATCCCATAATCGTTATTGGTAAGATTGTATTCTTTATCCAGTTCATTAAGCCATTTTAATGCTTCGCCTATGTCGCCGTTAGTATAAGTAAGCAACTGCATTAATAAATCCAATAACTGCTCAAACTTGCTTTTTGCATTTTGATTTGGATTGTATTTAGAAAAGTTAAATCCTTTCATATTTTTTTATTATTCACAACAATATTTATACCATTGAATGCAAACCAACTTAACATCTACTTCATCTGAAATATTCCTTAAACTTTTGTTTCCGGTAGATGATGGCATTACTGCAATTTATGAAACATTTAATCGAATCAATATGTTCATTTTAAAATGAAAACTGTCTTTTTGATGTCTATGATACACAATGAGCAAACAAAAAATGGAAGCCATTCAATCATTAGAGAAGTTTATTAAAAGCTGTTTAATAATAATGAAAAGGCTTGAAGATTATTAAAGCATTGAGCATCCATCCAAAATAAATGAGCGACAACCGGGGCTCCATTAAAGTTTTGATAAAAATCTAATTCCTACTTTTGATCGCTAACAAATATTCGATCAATAAATTGCTTGCTATGTCAGTTCCCACAATGGTTTCAATACCTGTTAATGCATTAATAAATGCCGGCCTCAAAACTACCACAAACATCCACTATCAATTGTCACCACAAGAATTAACCCTGCAAACAGTAGCCTTAAATCAAGGGCAGTTGTGCGATACAGGTGCTTTAGTAATAAACACCGGAGAGTTTAGCGGACGATGTCCCGATGATAAGTTTATTGTAATAGATGCAATCACCGAAAGTACAGTTCATTGGAATAATTTCAACATTCCCATTAAGCCGGAATATTTTGATACTTTGTATAATAAGATGATGGCTTACCTGGAGCATAAAGAAATATGGGTACGGGATTGCTATGCTTGTGCAGATCCTGATTATCGCCTCAACATCCGGGTTATCAATGAAAACCCGTGGAGTAATTTATTTGCGGCCAATATGTTTTTAAGGCCAGATGATGATGAACTCGAGGATTTTGTGCCGGACTGGCATTTAATACAGGCTCCCGGCTTTTATGCAGACCCTGCCACGGATGGTACCCGTCACCACAATTTTGCAATAATAAATTTCACTAAAAAAGTTATTTTAATCGGTGGGACCGGCTACACCGGCGAAATGAAAAAAGGCATTTTCTCAGTGCTGAATTATATTTTGCCGCAAAACAAAGCGGTGTTAAGTATGCATTGTTCTGCCAATATTGGGGTTGAAGGCGATACAGCCATCTTTTTTGGATTAAGTGGCACCGGAAAAACAACACTGAGTGCCGATCCCAACAGGCAATTGATTGGTGACGACGAACATGGATGGACAGCTAATACTATTTTTAATTTTGAGGGTGGCTGCTATGCAAAAACAATTGATCTGAAAGAAGAAACGGAACCGGAAATTTTCAGGGCAATCAAACCAGGGGCATTGGTAGAAAATGTACCTTTTCAAGAAGGCACCCATAAGTTGGATTTAGCTAGCAAAAAAATTTCACCCAATACCAGAGTTAGTTATCCAATTCACTTTATAAGCAATGCAATTGAACCATCCATTGGTGGCATACCAAAAAATATCTTTTTCCTTACCTGCGATTCATATGGCGTATTTCCGCCTATAAGCAAGTTAACTGCCGGACAGGCGATGTACCAGTTTATAAGTGGTTATACCGCAAAAATTGCCGGTACTGAGGCTGGGATAGTTGAACCAAAATCTACTTTTAGTGCCTGTTTTGGCGCACCGTTTCTGCCGCTGCATCCGGGCAAATATGCAGCCATGCTGGGTGAAAAAATGACAGCAAATAAAGTAAAGGTATGGATGATCAATACCGGCTGGAGTGGCGGCGGTTATGGCATTGGCAATCGCATGAAGCTGGGTTATACAAGATTGATGATTAGTGCTGCATTAGAAGGAAAATTAGACGATGTGGAGTATGAAGCACATCCGGTTTTTGGCATGATGATACCCTTAACTTGTCCGGGTGTTGCTGATGAAATATTGAATCCACGTAAAACATGGTTAGATGCTGAAGCATATGATGCAGCAGCTAAAAAACTTGCCCGGGAGTTTATCAATAATTTTGAAAAGTATGCCAGTGGTGTTTCGGCAGAGATTATTGCCGCAGGCCCTGTTTTACCAAACTGATTTTGATGAATTTTAAAATAAGTGTCGATTGTTTGCCAATAAGAAATCCTCCTGAGCGATCGGGAGGATTTCTTTATTAGCGAAGTTTTATGTTGCTTTTTAATAACCTAGTATCTTCAGCATACTTTGTGCTGTTTGTTCTTTAGCGTACACCCAATCTACCAGTTTACCATTTTTATCATGGCCAATTATTATGTGTTTGGGCGAAGGAATAAGACAATGCTTAATACCCCCATAACCGCTAATTTGATCCTGGTAAGCACCAGTGTGAAAAAAACCAACGTACAATGGTTCACCATCTGCTTTTAACTTAGGCAAAAACACCTCGTTAATATGCTCTTCAGAATCATAATAATCATGACTGTCGCAGGTAATACCTCCCAATGTCACCCGCTGGTATTCGTCTTTCCATTTGTTGATGGGCAGCATTAAGAATTTTTCACCAATGCCCCATGTATCTGGCAGGGTGGTAATAAAAGACGAATCAATCATATACCAGATTTCCCTGTCATTCTGCATCTTCTCCCCTATCACACTGTAAATATGTGCCATGCTTTCTCCTACCGTATAGCTGCCAAACTCAGTAAATATATTGGGCATCGGTACTTTACTTCGTACACAGGCCACCTTAATGTTACGAACAATTTCATTGATCATAAACTGGTAATCGTACTCAAAACCAAGCGAATGCTTGATAGGAAAACCTCCACCAATATTGATAGAATCCAGCTCCGGACAAATCTTTTTTAACTGGCAGTAAAGGTTAATTACTTTATTTAATTCACTCCAGTAATAGATATCATCTTTAATGCCTTTATTCAAAAATATATGTAGCATTTTAAGCTGAAACTTATGCTCAAAACCTTCTATCTGGTCTACATAAAATTCAAGCACATCTTTCGCTCTCATGCCCAACCTGGAGGTATAGAATGGGAAGTTGGGTTCTTCTTCCGCTGCTACTCTTATTCCTAATTTAAAAGAACCTTTTACATTTTTATAGGCTTTTAATTCTTCCTTGTTATCGAGAACAGGAATTACATTTTTAAACCCGGTATTTAGCAAACGTGCAATACGATTGGTGTAGGGCTTTTGTTTATATCCGTTACAAATAATAAAAGTTTCTTTATTAATTTTTCTACGGGAATATAGTTTATTTACAATATCAATGTCGTACGCATAAGAAGTCTCCAGGTGAATATTATGCTTCAAAGCTTCTTCTACAATAAATGAAAAGTGAGAACTCTTTGTACAATAACAGTAATTGTATTTACCCTCGTACTTATGCTTTTTAAAAGCAACTTCAAACATCTTTTTGGCTTTGTCTATCTGCATCCCTATTTTGGGTAGATAGGTAAGTTTTAAAGGTGTACCGTACTTGTCTATAAGGGCTTTTATATCCTGCCCGTTGTATCTTAAATAGTTGTTTTCCAATTTAAAATCTTCCTGGGGAAAGTTAAAAGTTTGATTAACAAGGTCGGCATAACTGTTATTCATATCTCTCATTTACTAAAATGGTTTTTTTTAATTATTTGCAAATGTAACAGATTGATAAATCTCTGCTTATTATTTTTTGGGGCAAGAAAAAAGCCAGCTGCGATTAACTCACAGCCGGCTCTTAAAAATATAACAGGTTTCAATAATTTATTTAACCTGTGCAACCAGACTTTTAAAACTTTCAGGCTCATTCATTGCCAGGTCTGCTAAAACTTTACGATTGATATCGATATTCTTTTCAGATAATTTGTGAATGAATTCGCTGTAAGTAATTCCTTCTTCTCTTACTGCAGCATTTATACGGGCAATCCATAACCTGCGGTATTCTCTTTTCTTTAATTTACGGCCAACATACGCATACGTTAAACCTTTCTCCATTACGTTTTTGGCAACCGTGTATACATTTTTACGTTTACCATAATAACCTTTTGCGGCTTTCAGTACTCTTTTCCTTCTGGCCCTGGATGCTACTGCATTTTTAGAACGTGGCATATCTTAACTTTTTTAAATTTTTAATAAATTGAAAAACAAATCAACTGCGGCTTATCCTCTAAGCCTAAGTAAACGCATTACAAATGCTTGTTGGGTTGGATGAACCATACCATCTTGTCTCATGGCACGCTTGCGTTTGGTTGATTTTTTTGTTAAGATGTGACGTTTGAAAGGCTTTTGAAAGGAAATTAATCCTGTTCCGGTAACCTTAAAGCGTTTTTTGGCGCTTGAGTTTGTTTTAACTTTTGGCATTTAATAACTTATAAATAGTTACTCCCTGCTGGCGCCCCGAACAGACGGGAACTTGTAGAGCCTTGTGGGAAATGTGTGAAAAAGAATTTCTTTTTCGGGCGGCGAAGGTAAGGGTAAATTTTAGAAAATAGATGTGACAGTGAAAATTTATAGCAAATAAGTAAAACCAACTTTAAACAACTGTGTTTACGAAAACTATTTCTAAAACAATTTCAACATGATAAAAATAGGGAAGGCTGAAGGCCTCCCCTAATGATAAGTATTTTTTTAATTATTTTACGCCTGTCTTCTGCTTTTTTTGGCTTTTAGGAGCAAACATCACCAGCATTCTCTTTCCTTCCATTTTAGGCATGCCTTCCAATGCGCCCACTTCTTTTAACCTGTCTGCAAATTTCAATAAAAGCAATTCTCCTCTTTCTTTAAACATAATGGCACGACCTTTAAACTGAACATGGGCTTTTACCTTATTGCCATCCTGCAAAAATTTCTCAGCATGTTTACATTTAAATTCAAAGTCATGGTCATCAGTATTGGGTGTAAATCTTACTTCCTTTACTTCACTCGTCTTTGACTTTGCCTTCATTTCTTTCTTCTTCTTCTTTTCATCGTACAAAAACTTGTTGTAATCGATGATTTTACAAACGGGTGGTGTTGCACCCGG
>JANYCA010000205.1 GCA_025360525.1 Chitinophagaceae bacterium
CTTGCGCCAAGTGCAAGAGCCTGCTGATTTGGAAGAGCAAGCTTGGACCAATAGGGGGCAAGAGCCTGCTGATTTGGAAGAGCAAGCTTGGACCAATAGGGGGACACCGACCTCGGAGATTAATGGATATTACACCAACCACGGAAGCAGAGCCTTAAGTTGAAATATTTAGGGCTACTTGACCTTCTTTGTTTTTATATATTTCCTTAGTTGCAAGCTAACTCAGTTTTCATCAAGGAACTTTTTTAAAATCTTCCGATCATTCATCTGAATAATTTTGATTTGAATGTAGCCTGCCAAAACAACGAACAAGGAAGCAGGGATTGCTTTTGGCTTATAAATTACTTGTATAATGATAGCGGCTAAAATTGAACAGGCCGTTACTCCAACGAATTGCTTTCCTGCCTTTGTAAGAAAAAAACTTGGCAACACTTGAATTTTTTCTTCTTGTATTTTACCAATGTTGTAAGATGAAAAGTAAAGCAATACATTATTTAAAATATTATCATCATTATCAAATTGCCGAAAGAATATGTATCGTTTTTTGGTTCCGTTTCCCAAAACAAATTTTATTATGGATGCATGATCTACATCAATATTACTCACGCTAAAATATTTTATGTTAGAGTAAATAAGCCTGTCACTTAAGGGATCTTGCGTTTTAATTTCAATAAACTCTTCAGAAAAATCGATTGTTGCCTTTTTTGCAATCAAATTAATTTTTAGTCTGATGAAAATGGCTGGTGCTATAGCAAGCAAAACACCAACTATAAAAAGTACGTCGTTATGA
Source organism: Chitinophagaceae bacterium (assembly GCA_025360525.1). GTDB lineage: Bacteria > Bacteroidota > Bacteroidia > Chitinophagales > Chitinophagaceae > Ferruginibacter. Next base: position 791 of record JANYCA010000205.1, read on the forward strand.
TACCTCAGAGCCAGAAATACAAAAAGCGTAAGAATTGATAAACAAATTACAATGAGATAAAAAACAATTACCCAATATTTACCTGTGGGTAGGACCAGCGTGTCAATTTGTTTTTTTTGAAGCATTTAATAATTAGTTTCTAGTTTATTTACTCTGGTTAGTGATGTTTTGAATAGTCAATCGTAAGGTTTATTAAGCCGCAGGCGATGGAGACAAATTGACCACCAGGTACAAAGGCAGCTACTCCACCGACAAAACTTAGAGCCATCTGAGTTCTATTTTTCCAGTTAGGCCCTTCGTTTTTCATATCCATGTATGCATTAACCATTCCTATGCCTCCCGCCAGTCCTCCTAAGCCTTTAGCTGCTACTTTCACTCCGTTGGTCGCCACCCCTGCTGCCTTGTCCATTAGTTCCCCAGTATGCATTATTACTGCACCGGTTTCAGAAATAGCTCCGGCAGGCTCTACTACCTCCTTTACTTTTTCTTGGGCGGGTGTTGGTTTTTTATTTTTCGGATTTGGATCACCACTTGCCACCACTCCGGTAACAGCAGTATTACCAGTATTTACATTAGCATTGCTTTCACTCGTTTCAGTATTTGAATTTTTGTCTGCATTTTCGTTTGCTTTCGCCTCTGATTCTGCCTGCCTAGCTTTAATCCCCCGCATTGTTCCCAGTAATTTACTTCTTTGTTCATCTTTAGCCATCACATCACTATAACGTTGCTCATCCGCCGCCTGCGATTCCATACCATCCGGGTCAACAAACCTCAATGGATTATTATAGCAATAATTATAAACACTCCATCTTCTACTTGTTTCTGCCAAAGGGTCAACCACCATCCATCTTCCAAAGAATGGATCATAATGCCTTGCACCGTAATCGTATTCATCAATTCCTGAACCATCACTAAACTCCTTACTCTGTAATTCTTTACCGTTGTACTTGTACTTGTTCTCTAATTTACTAAAAGCCTTTGCCGATAAAGTCGCTATCTCACTTCCAAATGCTCTGTAGTTAGTAATTTCCAAAACCGGCCCACTCTTATGATTAACCACCACATCATCAAAGTAAACATTCATGTTACTTTCGTTGCTTACATACACATAAAGGTAGCCACTTTTTTGCACTACCATATTTACTGGTCCTACCAATTGCTGTTTGGTTCCTCCTCCTAATATGGCCGGCACTTGCACTGCCCCCAGATGATTGGCACTGCTTACACTTGCAAACTGTTCATCCAATACCATCCAGTTTAAATATGCCTTGGGTTGTGTACTTGCATAAGGTTGGTTGGTTGTTATAAAACTATTTACTGCAGTAGTTGTAAGGCCATTTATAACAGCATTAGAGAACAGCCCAGCTTTGCCGCCGCCAAGCGTTACAATGCCACCTGTTAATGCACTGATAAGTTCATTGGATATAGCCGTTACGCCTGTTGCCGCTGGCTGCACTGTTCCAGAATACCATGCCTGTGTGCTCACACTGATGGTATCGCCTGCCATTACCTTCAATATAATACTTGGCCCTGTTCTTTTGTTGCCTGCTGTATTAATATTGCCATTGAGTTGGCTCACTTTGGTATTGGCTGTTACTGCATCAAAGCCTGCTGGCTTGGCTACACTGGTGCTGCTTACATTACTAAATAAAGCATCTTCCACAACAGCGCTTCCTGGTTCCACGGTGGCCGCATAAATAATTGTTTTACTTTCTGTTGTAAGCACCATCCGTACATTTCCTAAATGGTCTTTCATAAAGTAATCATACACATAACTGAAGTTGGCAGCACTGGCAGCGGCATTGGCATTTATTTTTACGGGCCTTATCCTGCCTTCATCATAGTTTATCAGCTGTAGTGTATCTTTTGCATACACCATGGCACCTGCATACCAAGTGGTATCGCTTTTGGTCGTTACCTGGTCGTAGGTGATTTTTCGCAGTTTATTACCCGTGGCATCATACAGGTAATTGATGGTGCCTTTTGCCGTAACGCTTATGGTGGCTGGCAGGTTCAGATGGTTGTAGATTATATTGCTAATGCCTTTGTTATCATCTTTATTCATGCTGCCGTTGACATCATAGTAATATTCTGTTGCTGTGTTTACGGGGTTTTTAAATCCTAATGTAGCATCGCCAGCATCTTCAACTTTTATCAATTGGTTTCCTGTATATGTGTAAGTAAGGTTATCCATTGCGGCACCATTCTCGTACCTGGCCAATGTTTTTATATTTCCGTTTCTGTCGTAGGTAATATTCTTTTCATCATATTTATTATTCACCGTCCAGCTTGCGCCTGATTTAGCTGAACTAATGGAACCGAGCAAACGGTTTAATTTATCGTAGCTATAGGTAAACCCATTGGGCGTTTCTGCAAAGGGGCCTTTCCATTTTTGTTCACTGATATTGCCATTAAACTGTGCAACGCCCCCGG
>JANYCA010000038.1 GCA_025360525.1 Chitinophagaceae bacterium
ATACGTAAAAATAACATTCAATATAGGGATGGCGGAATAAACCAGCGCCATTTTACCATAATCGGATGTTTGGATAGATGCTGTGTAAGTAAGATAGGGAGTAAGCAGGTAATTGATAAGTCTTGCGGCTATTGAACTTACACCATACCAAAGCGTTTGACCTGCTAAGTTTTTAATATTACTCAATGCAAAAAAAGTTGAGCAACAAAAATAGTTGTATAAAACAGAATAAACGGCTTCATTTTTTAAAAATTTATGCGTTCTGTTTTTAGCGATTGTATCTTTATAAAAATTACAGAAAAATGAAAAAATCTATATTATTTGCAGCGATAATTTTTTTTTCTATTACCGCTGTTGCTCAAGCCCGTTCTGCAAGTGCAGCGTTCCAAAAAATTTCGCAACCTGCTGTGGAAATTGAAGTTCCGTTTCCAGAAAAAACAGTGATGAAAACCATTGTAGATATGCTGGAGAAAAAAGGCTATAAAGGTAAAGACACCAAGGGCTATTATACTTTTAAAAGCGTGGTATTACCCGAATTAGGAACGAATGCCTATGATTTATATTTTAAGACAGACCGTAAAAGCAGGAGAGAAAAAGACATTACTACCCTTACATTACTGGTATCAAGTGGTTATGAAAAATTTATTGGAGATACTACAGATGCTGTTTTAATGACCAATGCAAAAGCATTTTTAAATAAGCAAATTGATGCTTCTGCTGCATTTGATCTTGAAATGCAAATAAATGACCAGGATGAAATAGCAAGAAATGCGCAAAAAAAATTAACATCGTTAATTGAGGATGGACAAAATCTTCAAAAGAAAAAAGAGAAATTGGAAAATGAAATTCAGGAAAATATTAAAAAGCAGGCAGACCAAAAAGCGGAAACTGAAAAACAAAACCAAATATTCAGCACCCTAAAAGGCAAACGCAAACAATAAGTTTCTAACTGACGGGGACAGTTTTTAAATCTACTAACCAATAGGAAATATCAATGCACATGCTGTGGCAAAATATCAGCATTTTCTGCCGGTGCGCTGTACCTTTTATTATGCAGCATTTCCTCATCTGTAAGAGTATATAAAAAAGACAGCAGGTCTACTTTTTGCTGGTTGCTGATGGCAATTTTGTTTTTTAAAAGCGAATCAATCGTTGGCTGATTATTATTGATTTTATCCCTGTAATGCTCCACCACCTGGGATAGTGTGTATAACCGGCCATCATGCATGTAAGGGGCAGTTAGTGCAATGTTCCGCAGGGTGGGCACTTTAAATTTTAAGGAATCTGCTAACTCACCGGTTACTTTCATTCTGCCCAAATCCATTAGTGTGGGATGAAGGGTAAGTCCGTTATTTCTAAATGAATTATCAGTAAACAATGGCTCGGTATGGCAGGCATTGCAATTGGCTTTAAATACTTTGTAGCCATACTGTTCACTGACGGTAAAGGTTGCTTCTCCACGTTTTACTTTGTCGTAGCGTGTGTTGTATGATTGTATGCTGCCTGTAAATTGTGCCAGGGCTTTTAACATGCGTTGGCTGTTAATGGCGCTATTACCAAACGCTGCCTTAAAAAGCTTTTTGTAGTTGGCATCAGCACCAATTTTTTTTAGCACATTCTCTAATGTTTCGGCCATTTCGTTGGGCGCCGTTAATGGCGCCAATGGCTGCACTTCAATGTGATTGATGCCGCCATCCCAATGCAAGGCAGGCATCCATGCCAGGTTTAATAATGCAGGTGCATTGCGGGTGGTAAAACTATTATTAAAGCCATGGCTAAAATCATGGTCAAAACTGGTAAAGGCGGCAAATTGCTGGTGGCAACTGGCACAGGCAATACTTCCATCTTTACTTAATCTTACATCATAAAATAATTTTCTTCCTAGTTGAAAACCTTCTTCAGTTAAGGGATTGGCGGCAAAAATATTCCGGGTTGGCTTGGGCCAGCCTTTGGGTATTACCAATTTTAAATAGTGGGGCTGCCGGTTTTGGAGTCGGTTGATAAAGGCACTTGTAAAAGTGATGATGAATATTAGAAATATGGTGATATTTATTTTCAAAAAAGCTGGCCAGGTTTCTTTAATTATTAATTACAGATGTAACACTAAATAGGTTGCTAAAGTTTACTGCCAGCTGTTTCGCAAGCTTGCCGGGTGCGCTGCACACAGGATTTTCTTTAATGCTGATATCCACTACCCCACTCCAGAAACAATTGACATCTGCATTGATATTAATAATACAATTACTGCCTCTTTGTATTAACACCGGGCTGTTTGATGGAAAAGGTAATACCAATTGTTGCAAAACACTGTTAGTGCCCATGTAACCACCAATATGGTATTCGATTTTATTATTTACAATGCTGCTTTGCGGCGATGTGCCTTCCAACTTTTGCATTATGTAACCCGATTGCCAGGTCCAGAACATATCGTTTAACGGATCGAGTGCCCCCTTTTGTGCACCGGATGTATTCCGTGCACTATCTACCCCCAACAAAAAAGCAATGCTATCATAGCTATTCTCCTGCAGCGCAATATTTATTTTTAATGAGCTGTCGATACTTTGATTAACCAGGTAATACCCCGGTTTTAGCATCCATTTTTTTTGACTGTTCAACAACCTTATTCCCGAGATATAATATTTAAATTTGGATAACCTGTATTGCTCTCCAAAGGGATTGCTGTAGGTGCTGTCATTTAATACCAATGGCAGTTTATTCACTGTATTATTAAAAATAATGGTAGCAGTTCCAAATTTAATGGGCGCCTGCAGGCCACCCTTTATTTGGCAGGTGGCATTTATATTTAACAACAGCAGCAAGGGCACAATAACAGATAAGAGGAATTTCATTTTTTATAAGATTACTTTTTTTCGGTTCAGTTTAACTTCTCCCGTTTTCTTTTTTGTATCAATCCTTTTTTGTTTGGCGGCCTTACCGGGCATGGTGGTTTTTCTTTTTTTAGGAACAATCAATGCTTTCGTTACCAACACATTTATTTTTTTTATTACTTCCTCTTTATTAGCCAGTTGGGTTCGCTGCGTTTGACTTTTCACCAGCAACCTACCGTCGGCAGTAATTTTATTAGCTAATTTTATATAAACCAGGTTTTTTTGATCCGCATTCAGTAAAACTGTTTTTGCAACGGCCCAATATCCTTCCACCATGGTCTCCACCTTGTTCACATTTTGGCCGCCTTTTCCTCCGCTTCGGGCCGTTTTAAATACTAATTCAGCAGAAATATCCATCATCAAATTTACCTTTAATTGGGTAACATACATTTTCAAATACATTCATTCGGTATCTTTATTTTAATAAAAGGAAAAAAAATACAATTTTTGCCAATAACGAACCATTAGTTGATGTTAAAACCTATCTACAATTCCATAACAGAGCGCAAGCGAAGCGGCAAAAAATCCTTTGCCGTACTTATAGACCCCGACAAGGTAAACAACAACAATATGGGGCAGTTGATAGCGCTGGCTGTAGAAGCTAAAGTGGATTATTTTTTTGTTGGCGGCAGCCTGGTAATTTCTAATTATTTAGATGAATGCCTGCAGCTCATTAAAAAGACCTGTTCAATTCCCACTATACTTTTTCCCGGTAGCCCCTCGCAGGTAAGTAAGTATGCGGATGCTTTGTTGTACCTCTCTTTAATCAGCGGTCGAAACCCGGAGCTGCTAATTGGGCAACACGTAGTATCGGCACCCGCAGTAAAAAAGAGCGGCCTCGAAATAATGCCCACCGGCTATATGGTTGTTGATGGAGGAGCGCCTACTACCGTTTCTTATATTTCCAATGCTAGTCCGTTGCCTGCAGATAAAAATGAAATTGCTGTATGCACTGCCATGGCTGGCGAAATGCTGGGTATGCAATTAATATATATGGACGCAGGCAGTGGCGCCAAACGCCCTATTACAGAAAGTATGATAGAACAGGTTTCGAAAGCTATACAAGTGCCGTTAATTATTGGTGGCGGTATTATTGAGCCTGAAAAAGCTTATCTCAATTGCAAAGCCGGTGCCGACGTAATTGTTGTGGGCAACGCCATTGAAAAAGACGCTTCTTTAATTAGAGAAATGGCAGCAGCCGTGCATTCTGTTGCGGTAACGGTGTAATGAGTTATACGCTTGTTTTACCGCTAAAATATTTTTATGAATCTGCCATTGCAAATATTTAAAGTGATTTTATGTTATCACCCATTAAGATTACTATGCAAAAGAAAAGCTCATTAAAGTAACCTCCTTTACTATTTTCCGTTTCTACTATGCAGTTCCACCACATCATTAATGCAGCCCTTAGTAAAGATAATGACAGGCCATTAATGCAAAAGGAAGTATACCCGGTCAGTCATCAACTGCAACATTACCTGCAATTATTTAACAGGGATATTGAGTTACCCATTGCCTACTCCGATTTGTTTCATTACCAATATACCAATGCTATCAAAGATAAAAATGGTAAACACACCCATTGGGAAAATGTAGTGTATGAACCAGCAACACTGGCTACGTTAACATCCAAAATAATAGCAACTTACCAATTGTTGAATCAACTGCCTTCTGCTGATTACAGCATTACTGCTATTGACTTTTGTGAATTTGCCAACAGCATGCCTTTCCGGATAAGCCTTACTAATAATGCCGATAATTCCGCTGATTATTTTTACGTAAAAGCTGCTGATGCCAGTCGTGTTTATGGGTTGGAACTGGAGCTGTTACTCTCCCTAAACCAAACCAATTTCTTATACCACCAAAACACATTGATAGAAACGCATATTGCGGGTGTACCCGGCGATGAGTTTTTGCTTACGATGAGTGAATTAACCGGAGAGGAACAATTTTTACTTGCAGAGGAATTTATTCGCTTTAATGAAAGATGTTTTGTAAGGCTGCTGGGAGATATGCGTAGCTACAACTTTGTAGTGTTGCAAAATGAAACAGCTGCAAACAGTTTTAGGATTAAAGCCATCGATTTTGACCAGCAGTGTTATGAGGGTAAACTCAATTTATACCTGCCCCAGTTTTACAAAGAAAATCTTTTGTTTGTAGAACTTTCCGTTGCAATGCTCGATAAAAAAAGTATTGAAAAAATAAGGCAGGATGAACGAAAAAAAATGGCTGCTTTATACGTTGCCAATAAGCATCAGCTGGAATTGTTGATGAATGCCATGGTGCAGGAAGAAATATCTGAGAACTATAAAGTAGTTATTTTAAGAAAGGAATTGAATGCCTATCATCATGTACATCATTTTGCACATTGCCGAACTATGGGTGCTATTGTACTGCAACAAATACAACAATTATTGCTTCAATAATCCGGACTGTTACCTGGCCTGATTGGAGATTATTACAATGAAGTGAAAAGTAAATTATTAAAGTGTAACCATTATTAGCTGCCTCAATGAGATGGCGGACTGATAGCAGCATTTAAATATTAACTTTCCAGTATTATTAAATTCCTTTTTCAACATCAACAGAATAATTATATGCCTGCAATTGACTGAAATAAAATTTGTTTCAATGAAAAGAATCTCTACCAAAACCATTATTATAACTGTGTTTGTAACCGCATTTTTTTGTGTGGCTTTTTTTGTATTCGCCACTTACAGCAACTGGCGACAAACACAAAAGCAAATAAAGCGGGAAAACGCTTCTTTGGAATTGAGGATAACTTCGGAAAAAATATTAACCCACCAGGGAGACCTCGATGCTAACGAAAAAGGTTACATAAAAGATAAGCAAAATTTTGATACTTATTATCAGCAATCTTTAGCCACTTTAAAAAAAGATACCTCCCTGCTAAATAAACTAATACTTAATAATGCTGCAAGAGAAAAGGAAATACAGCAATTGAAAAGGCTCATCATAAAAAAAACAACCAATTCGGAACAAGCATTTAATATAACCGATGCAAACTCAATAACAGCAATAAACTACAACCGGGATAGCAAACAGATTAGTGATAGCATAAAGATGATTGTTGAAAGCATGGTTGACAAAGAGAACACTGCGCTATATGAATCAAATTTATTGTTGGAAAAGGCAGCACAAAAAACTACCCGCAATTTTTTTGCACTGGCATTTATTTTTGTTGTACTGCTTATTGTCTTCTTCTTTATAATAAGTGATGATTTAAAAAAAGGCCAAACAACCGCTTTACAATTAAGTTACCAGGCTTCACTTATCGATACCATATCTGATGCAATCCTTACAACAGACAGTAATTTAATTATTATGAGCTGGAATAAATCGGCAGAAGATTTATATGGTTACACGGCAGCCGAATCAATTGGACAGCGCCTAATAACGCTGCTTCAAGTAGAAATTGGCGAAGAAGAAAGACAAAAAAGTTTAAGTAGTCTTCAAAAAAATGGTTATTACAAACTGGAGTACCAGGGAATAAAAAAAAGTGGTGAAGCCATCTTTGTGCTGGCAAGCATTAGCACAATGGTTAATAAAGGAGTTATTAACGGGTATGTATCGGTACATCGGGATATTACAGAAAGAAAGCAACTGGAAAAGCAACTAAGAGAATTTAACAACCAATTGGAGACACAGGTTAAAGCAAAAACAGTTGAACTCTCCGGGGTATTTGAGCGCATTACAGATGGCTTTATTGCATTAGATAGTAACTGGTGCTATACGTATGTTAATGACAGAGTTTGCAAGATTTTAGGAAATCCCCGGGAGTCTTTTTTAGGAAAAAATATTTGGACAGATTTTCCGGAATCACAAAACAGGGAATTTTTTTATGATAGTTACAATAAGGCACTGAAAACCCAGCAATTTTTTTTTTATGAATTGTATTATCGGCCTCTTAATATGTGGATTGAGAACTATATTTATCCATCACCCTCTGGCTTATCTGTTTACTTCAGGGATGTAACACATAAAAAAAAGATAGAAGAGCAAATACAAAAAGACAAAGAATTTTCTGATAAAATTGTTGATAGTTTACCGGGGGTATTTTACCTGATTGAATTGGGGGCCACTAAATTGATCCGTTGGAATAAAAGACTTGAGCTTGTTACGGGTTACGGCATGCAGGAGATCGCAGAAAAAGATTTTATTGAATTAATTAACCCTGCAGATAGGGAAATAGTACAGCAAAAAATTGAAAATGCGTTTTTACTTGGGCAGGAAAATGTGGAAACAAACCTATTAACAAAATCCGGCAGAATAATTCCATTTTATTTTACTGCGATGTTAGTGGAAATAGAAGGTAAGCCGTTTTTAATTGGCAATGGTATTGATATTTCTGGCAGATTAATTGCAGAGGAAAAGTTACAAAAAAGTTTCCGGCAAATACAATTACTGGCCAGTTTAAGCGAAGCTTTAAGCCAGGCAAAAAACCCCAAAGATATTTACGAATTGGGGTTAAATGCCTTTATTAATATTGTAAATGCAGACAAAACAGCCATTTGCATTTTCAATGAAAAAGATAAAATGAGCCTGGGGGCTTCTAAAAACCTCGGTGATACATTCATTCAGCAATTCGAGGATTTTTGTGATTGGAAAAAGGAGACCCAATTTACCAGGTCAATTTTAATATCGGATATTAACAAGGACCCGTCTATAGAAAGAATTAAACCAGTCTGCAATGAGGAGGGGATTGTTTCAATGGGTTTTATTCCTCTTATTTATCAAAACAACCTGTTAGGCAAATTCGTTATTTTATTTACTGCGTTCCATATTTTTACCGATGAAGAAATACAGCTCATTGAAACTATTGCAAGAGATGTAGCTTTTGCAATCAGCGAAAAAAATGCACAGCTTGCACTTACATCATCCGGATTAAAGTATAAACATCTTTTTGATTATAACCCGATGCCCATGTGGATGATCTCGTATCCTGAAAGGAATTTTATAGATGTTAACAAGGCTGCTTTAAAGCATTATGGCTATACCAGGGAAGAATTTTTACAAATGAATATACTTGATATACGGCCGCCAAAAGATGTTGATTTATTCAAGAAAATGGTTAATGAAATAACTCCGGGAAGCGATTACAATGGTGTATGGAGACACCAGAAAAAAAATGGAGAAATTATTGGAGTAGAAATTATTGCACATGACGTCGTTTATGAAGGCAACAATGTGCGGTTGATACTGGCCATAGATATAGATGCAAAAATAAAAGCCGAAGAAAAGCTACAACAGTCCTACCAGCAGATAAGGCAACTAGCTAACCACCTGCAAAATATCCGGGAAGAGGAAAGAACCAATATTGCAAGAGAAATTCATGATGAACTGGGACAACAGTTAACCGGTTTAAAAATGTATATATCCTGGCTCACAAAAAAAATAAAACCCCAGGAGCCGGAGATACAAACAAAGTTCGCTAATACCATGGACTTAATAGAAGACACCATTAAATCTGTAAGAAAAATATCAACCGAATTAAGACCCAGCATGCTGGATGATTTAGGCTTGCTGGCAGCAATGGAATGGCAAAGTAACGAGTTTGAAAAAAGATCCGGCATTCCGATAGAGCTAATTAATCTTACCAATAACCAACCCATCCCCCACAAATATACCACCGGCCTTTTCAGGATATTTCAGGAGTCGCTAACAAATGTAGCCCGCCATGCGGATGCAAAGAAAGTAACTTCATCACTTCTTTATAAAGACAGTCAGTTAACTTTAAACATACAAGACGATGGAAAAGGTTTTGTATTGCACAATATTGGCAGTAAAAAAACATTGGGATTGTTTGGCATGAAGGAACGTGCTATGGAAATGGGGGGCAGTTATGAAATAATAACAGAGCCTGGTTTTGGCACAACCGTTTCAATTAAAATCCCAATCAACTAACCAAAAAGATACCCAACCATGATACGAATATTAATAGCAGACGATCACACAATTGTTCGAAAGGGGCTGAGGCAGATTTTGGCAGAGGAATTTACTGATGCGATTATTGAGGAAGTGGCTGATGCGGAAGATTTGATAAAAAAAGTGATTAAGGAAAAATGGGATATTGTCATTTCTGACATTTCAATGCCGGGCAAAAGTGGCTTGGAAGCCTTATCTCATATAAAACAAATAAATCCAACCTTGCCGGTACTGATACTTAGTATACATCCAGAAGAACAATATGCCATCAGGGTATTAAAAGCAGGCGCAGCCGGATACCTTAGCAAAGATACAGCCACAGATGAATTGGTAACTGCGGTTCGCCGGGTGTTGTTGGGTAAAAAGTATATTACCTTAAGCATTGCCGAAAAAATAGCAGACAATTTTGAAAAGGACTCAGATAGAAAACTGCATGAATCGCTTAGTGACAGAGAACTGCATGTTTTTAAGATGATTGCTTCTGGCAAAGCAGTATCAGAAGTGGCAGAATCCCTATCCTTAAGCGTAACAACCGTTAGTACCTACAGGGCACGAGTGATGGCCAAAATGAATATGAAAACCAACGCAAATCTTACTTTGTATGCAATTGAAAACAATTTGCTTTAGCTTTTAGCTAGATTATTTGGGATCAAATAAAACTGATATCAGGTTGTTTGTACTACATGCTTGTAGTACAAACAACTACGTACACTTTCATTGATACTACACTATGTTAATCTATTGTACTATTTTTTCCACAGTTAAATGAACGTTACTTTACACTTCAACCCGCTTTGATTCCAATATTTACAAAAATTTCTTACAAATACTGGTAAAACGGCATTTGTATATTTTCTAAGGTTAGTTAAAAGAATTATTTATTAATCGTATTGATTAATTTAAAGAATTACCTCGAATCCAATTGTAAAACAAGTGACCTAATAGTGTTTTACCTGTAAAAACCTTACCACAAGAACCCTAAATTGAGCAGTATTCAGAAGGTAACCCCCAATGAGACTGCTTTTTTTATTTTAAAGATGTCAACAAAAAAAAAGGAAGTTGTGCATTAGTTTAGCGCTGATTAACCTTTTATTCGTAGATTGAACTCGTTGAAAGCTATATCAATTATTAGCTAACAGACATTTTTTATGCCAGCAATATCCTATGTTAGATGCATGCACCACAACCTTTTTGGTTTAGTCTAATATAAGAAGGAGCTATAAATAATTTGAATTACAGATGAAAAAAACTGCTCTTGTTTCTTTTTTAACTTTGCTGTTACTGATGGCTTATTTACCCTCTTTTTGCTGGGGGTTTTATGCCCATAAAAAAATAAATTACTATGCAGTTTTTTTATTGCCCCCAGAAATGATGGCGCTGTACAAACCAAACATTTCATTTTTGGAAGAACACGCAGTAGATCCCGACAAGCGTCGCTATGCGGTACCGGAAGAGGGACCAAGGCATTACCTCGACATTGATCATTATGGAAAGTACCCTTATTCTGATTTACCAAGAAAATGGAAAGATGCAGTCGCAAAATTTGGTGAAGATTCCCTGATGGCGCATGGTATTGTGCCCTGGCATATTCAAACCATGCTACTGCGTTTAACCAGTGCATTTAAAGAAAAGAACTATAGCAAGATAATGAAGAACAGTGCCGAGATTGGCCATTATATTGCAGACTCACATGTGCCGCTGCATGCCAGCAGCAACCATAATGGACAGTTTACCAATCAAAAAGGAATACATGGCTTTTGGGAAAGCCGTGTGCCGGAACTACTGGCAGAAAGAGATCAGCAGGATATGGGGTTTAACTTCTTTATTGGCAAAGCCCAGTATATTAAAAATCCCGGAGAGTACGCATGGGCAAGGCTTTTGGAAAGTGCACTGGCTTCAGATTCTGTACTCACTTTTGAACGGCAACTTACCAAGCAATTTGCACCCGATCAAAAATATAGTTTTGAAAATAGAAACGGCGTAATTATCCGCCAGTATTCTGCCGCCTTTACCATTGCATTTAATAAAAAACTGGATGGCATGATTGAAAGAAGGATGAGGCTGTCTATAATGTCTGTTGCCTCCTTTTGGTATACTGCATGGGTAAATGCCGGTCAGCCGGATTTAAAATCGATGGTTACTCATAGTTTTTCGGAAGCGGATGCAAAAGAATTTGAGCAACTAAACGGGAGTTGGCAAAATGGAGGAAAAATGATTGGTCGATCTGAAGAATAATAAAATAAAGGTATCATAAAAGGCTTATTGAGCATTGAAGAATTTAGTATCACTACTGGTTATTTTATCTTCTTAAGCAACATTACATAACCGCATAACTCTTTTTTCTTTTTGTTTACCTGCACAAGCCTAAAAGCATAATACTCAGAAAACTTAGGTATGTAAGAAAAATTGATAACATTCCCGTCAACATCTCCCCACATTTTTTTTTGATACACAACTTGTTTTTCATCTGAATCAAACATACGCACTTCATATAATTTAGAACCGATATCACCAATGAAAACAAATTGATACCAACTGCCTTCGGTAAGTGCTACCATCACGGCCATTTCATATTCACTTTCCATGGTTATAGATGCTTCTTTGGCTACAATAAAACCCTGTCCGGCAAATGCTGATTTTATACTATCAACTTGTTTTGTTATCAGTTCATCTTTACAACTTGACACCCGTATAACATTTTGCCCGTGCATGGTTGAGCAATACAATAATAGCATGAATGGTAAAAAAAGGAGGAGTTTCATAGGTTGATTAATAATTAACTAAGGCGTAGCTGAATGTTGTTATTACACGTCATTATAGTTATTACTTACCAGTTAAAGTTAGTAACAGCCACTGCGCCTTACTAATTACTAACGTTAAAATTGCTTAAATATTTTCAATGCTTTTAGAAGATCTAGCCTGTTTTGTTGAAATAATAGGTACCTGCTTGCTGGGTGCAGGTTATAACCAGGTCGTTGATACAGACATGTGGAGGTAGTTGGCTGCAATAAAAAATCGTATCGGCTATATCTTCGCCTGTTAGCGGTATTATACCCGTGTACGTGGATGCAGCTTTTTCTTCATCGCCTTTAAAACGGACCAAGGCAAACTCCGTTTCCACCGCACCTGGATGTATGGCTGTAACTTTTATATTGTATTTCAACAAATCAATCCGCATTGCTTTACTGATTGCATCAACTGCAAATTTGCTGGCACAATACACATTCCCTTTTTCGTATATTTCTTTACCTGCAACCGAACCCATGTTAATGATATGTCCTTTTTTACGTTCAACCATTTGTGGTATAATGGCTTTGGTAACATAAAGCAACCCATGCACATTTGTATTAAGCATCGTTTCCCAATCGTTCATATCGGCCGTTTCAAAACTATCTCTTCCCGCTGCCAAACCTGCATTGTTAATGAGTATATCTACAGCACGCCATTCTGGTGGTAAATTATTCAGGTTGTGTTCAACAGCCTGCCTGTTCTGTACATCAAAAACAAGCGCCAACACCTTAATAGCATAAGTTTGTTGTAGTTCCTCCTGAAAATGCAATAACCTGTCTTTTCGCCTTCCAGTTATTATAAGTTGGTAACCTGCAGCCGCAAATTTTTTGGCACAGGCTAATCCAATTCCCGAAGTAGCCCCTGTAATAAGTACAATATTAGTCATGCCCAAAATTAATACAAGTTCAATTACAAAAGACTGATTAAGCATTTGCATACAATCATTTACCTAATAAACCGGAATATCTTTTTTTATAAATAGACACTTTATAAACCAATATTTCAGTCTCAATCTAATTATAATTGGTTTTAACTCTACATTTGCGTTGGTAATAGCTTAATAGTTGTTGAAAGCATTGATGCTGTAAAATACCATTGTACAATAAATCATTTAATTAGTGTCAAAGCAAGTTAATAAAGTAACAGCCGCAGGGTTGATAGTTGCTTTAGGTATTATATACGGCGATATAGGTACCTCTCCATTATACGTTTTTAATGCCATCATCAATGGCCGTGAAATAGGCGAATTATTAATTGTTGGCGGGCTTTCCTGCATTATCTGGACACTTACACTTCAGACAACCCTTAAATATGTAATACTCACTTTAACCGCAGATAACAAAGGCGAGGGTGGTATTTTTTCCCTTTACACGTTGGTAAGACGCCAAAAAAAATGGCTGGTGATACCTGCCATGATTGGCGGAGCAGCATTGCTTGCTGACGGTATGATAACACCGCCTATTTCAGTAACATCGGCCATTGAGGGATTAAAACAAATTGACAAATTTAAAAATGTGCAACAGCACCAGATTATTTACATTGTACTGTTGATACTGATGTTCCTGTTTTTTTTGCAACGTTTTGGATCTGCCTCAATAGGTAAATTATTTGGCCCCATCATGCTGGTGTGGTTTGGAATGCTGGCTTTCTTTGGTATTGTACACCTATCGGATGATATGCAGATTTTTAAGGCATTTAATCCTTACTATGCTATTAAATTACTAACGGTTTACCCGAAAGGCTTTTGGATATTGGGCGCTGTCTTCCTATGTACCACGGGTGCAGAGGCACTCTACAGCGATCTGGGACATTGCGGCAGGGCAAATGTCCGCTATAGTTGGGTGTTGGTTAAAGTTTGCCTGATATTAAATTATTTAGGGCAGGGTGCCTGGCTTTTATCAATGCACAAAGGGCATATCATTTCGGATGAAATGATTAAAGCGGGATTCAATCCTTTTTATGGTGTAATGACGGATGAGTTCAGGTTAATAGGATTGGTGATTGCTACACTGGCAGCAATTATTGCCAGCCAGGCATTGATTAGTGGATCATTTACTTTAATAAGTGAAGCAATACGGCTTAATTTATGGCCAAGAATGAAAATTAATTATCCTTCGGAGGCAAGGGGGCAGTTATTCATCCCCGGCATTAATACATTGCTGTTTGTAGGCTGTTGTACCATTGTGTTATACTTTAAATCTTCCAGTGCTATGGAAGCTGCATATGGGCTGGCTATAACGCTCTGTATGCTTTCAACATCTATTTTGTTTGCCAACTTTTTGGTATCCCGGCGTACCGCACCTTTTTTAATCTATCTATACCTTGCTGTTTACCTGACAATAGAAATAAGTTTTCTTATTGCAAACCTGGATAAATTTCCTCATGGCGGTTTTATTGCACTGATGGTGGGTGGCGGTTTGTTTGTAGTAATGTATGTATGGTATCGCAGCCGTAAAATTAAAAACCGCTATGTAGAATTTGTAAGAATGGAGGAGTACATTCCTAAACTGGAAGAATTAAGCAACGACATCAGTGTTCCTAAATACGCAACCCACCTGGTTTATATGACCAGTGCCAACAATCCAAAAGAGATTGAGCATAAAATTATTTATTCCATTTTAAGCGGAAAGCCAAAGCGGGCAGACATATTCTGGTTTGTACATGTTGATACGCTGGATGATCCCTACACTTGTGAGTACATTGTAGAACACATTATCCCCAATGACATAATCCGGGTAGAATTCCGGTTGGGATTTAGAGTGGCACCACGTATTAACTTGATGTTTAAAAAAGTAGTAGAAGATTTGGTGGCTAATAAAGAAGTAAACGTAACCAGCCGTTACGAAAGTCAGCAAAGAAACAATGTGGTAGGTGATTTTCAGTTTGTGGTAATGGAAAAATTTTTATCGCAGGATAATGAACTTCCTTTTTTGGAAAGAATTATCATGCAATTATATTTTTGGATAAAAGAGGTTTCTTTAAGCGAAGAAAAAGGATTTGGCCTTTCGCAAAGCAATGTAGCGGTTGAAAAATATCCATTAGTAGTATCCCCGGTAAACAAGTTAAAATTAAATAGGATATACCTGGATGAAGATGATGAATAAGTCATGGAAGGTATCTGCTTATAAAATGCAATTAAAGCCAATCAGGAGTGAAAAGTATTACTGCAACCATCCTGTTTCAGATGATAAAAAATCAACAGGTTTTTCAATTGATAGATGTTAGAGAGCAGGACGAACACAACGAATTTAATATTGGCGGCACCCTCATGCCATTGGCACAAATTACCCGTAACCTCTATTCAATTGCAAAAGATAAGCCAGTGGTATTTTATTGTCGCAAAGGCATCCGCAGCCAGTTTGCGATACAAAAGTTGCAGGAAAAATATCCATTTGATAATTTATTCAATCTTATTGGTGGTACAGAAGCATGGAAAAGAGAGTTGGACAAAAATAAATACTTGGGTGAGCTGTAGATTTTTACTAAAACACTTAGGCTAAAATATAAAAAGCCCGGGGCAATAAAACCCGGGCTTTTTATTATGCAATAACATAGTTTTTACAGTAAAACTTAATTGCAAAAAACTTACTAAAACTGCAAATGCCTTACGGTAAGGCCGTTATTGATCAACTGTTTTAATGAATCTATGCCAATTTTTAAATGGCGCTCTACAAATAAGGAAGTTACATTTTTATCGCTTGCTTCTGTTTTTACGCCTTCCGGAACCATGGGGCTATCGCTTACCAACAGCAAAGCACCGGTAGAAATTTTATTGTAAAACCCAACAGTAAAAATAGTGGCCGTTTCCATATCAATGGCATAGGCTCTCACTTTTTTAAGGTACTCTTTAAATACTTCATCATGCTCCCATACCCTGCGGTTGGTGGTATAAACCGTACCAGTCCAATAGTCGCAGGCATAGTCCCTGATGGTAGTAGAGATAGCTTTCTGCAACATAAACGAGGGCATTGCTGGCACCTCCGGCGGAAAATAATCATTGCTGGTACCTTCTCCCCTCAATGCTGCAATGGGTAGTATTAAATCTCCAATGGTATTGCGCTTTTTAAGTCCGCCGCATTTGCCTAAAAATAATACTGCTTTAGGATGAATAGCCGATAGCAAATCCATTATTGTTGCGGCACCAGGGCTCCCCATCCCAAAGTTGATGATAGTGATATTTTCCGCAGTTGCGCATTGCATCGGTCTGTCTTTACCTACCACTTTTACTTTGTTCCATTTTGCAAACAATTCAACATAATTAGAAAAATTAGTCAGCAAAATATATTCACCAAAGTTTTCTAATTTTTCGCCCGTATACCGTGGTAGCCAGTTATTAACAATATCCTCTTTTGATTTCATGTGCTATAGTTTATTTGTTTGGGCGTTTGGTTCTAATGGTTACTTTTACAACCATCTTCAGTAATAAAGTAAATTGGTTTATCGATAAAAGTACAGTTTTTTTTTCTGCAACATGATTAAGATTAATTACCCGCCATATCATCCTAAAATAAAAACCACAGCAGGAAAAAAATTTATTTTTGATGATGTAAGAAAACGCTGGGTAATATTTACACCAGAAGAATGGGTTCGGCAAAATTTTTTACAATACCTGGTAGTAATTAAAAAATATCCCGCTGCTTTAATTGCTATAGAAAAAGTAATTAAGTTGGGAGATTTAAAAAAGCGTTTTGACATAGTGTTGTATGATAACAATCACCATCCATGGATGGTAATTGAATGCAAAGAAATGTCGGTTGCTTTGGATTCAAAAGTATTAGACCAGGTGTTAAGATACAATGTAACATTACAGGTTCCTTACCTGGTAATTACAAATGGCAGCTATTGTTATGCATTTGAAATTGCCGATGGACAAATGAAAGCCATTGATAATTTACCCTGATGTTAATGAGGTGTATGCTGTAAGTTTAAGGAAATTAAATTGCTGTTGAATCAGATAATTGCATGCAAATTAAATATTGGCTACTCCGTGGTTCATCAAAAATTCTTCAGGGCAAAAATCATTAATTTGTGCTGGCTTTTCCTCCAGTGCTGCTCTCATTTCTCTGGCAGTTTTTGTACTTCCATCATGGCTCCAGCCGGGGGGCATCAGCAGGTATTTTATCTTATTGATAAACGATGTTTTCTTTTGTAAATCCCTTCCAATCTGCACCCATTCGTGCAGTACTATATTTACCGGATGATGACGATTGGATAATGGGCTTGTAAGGCCATAAAGTACCGGCTCTTCCGGCATTTCTTCCTGGAAAGTGCCGAATACTTTATCCCAGATAATTAGACACATCCCCATGTTTTTATCCAGGTACAAAACATTACTGGCGTGGTGTACACGATGGTGGCTTGGACTTACAAAAAACACCTCAAACCATGCCGGCATTTTTTGGATAAACTGTGTATGTACCAAAATTCCGTAAATCTGCGTAATTGCATATATTAATACGATATCTGCAGGATTAAAGCCAATAACTGCCAATGGAATAAAGTATACAAACCTGTACAATGGTTGTAATACGGAAGAACGGAAACCAGTAGTAAGGTTAAACTCTTCAGATGAATGATGCGTTACATGCACTGCCCAAAATAGCCGACAGTAATGATCTACACAATGTTCTATATAAAACATACCATCTTCCAAAACAAAAAGCAATGACCAATAAAGAACTGCATGACTTTGAAAGGAAGCTATTTTATTATTGTAAAACCATTGGAGGATAATAAAAAGATAAATGGAGCGAAAAAGCAAATCTATACTACCATTTAATAAAGTAAGATAAAGGTTTATAAGAGTTTCTTTAATTGAGTAGTATTTCTTTAAATGCAGATGACTACCTATTATTTCAAATAATATGATCGATGCATACAGCGGTGTTGTAATTGTGATCAGTGTTTTTTCAATAAATGCAAAGGGCATATAAATAGTTTGTTATAACAACTGTTGAGTATCGAATGGTAGCGCAAAAACAAACTACCCTGCGTATTATTATTTTAGGATGAAAAAGATTATGCAAATGCAGCGTCTCTAAAAGATTTTTCACTTACCATTAGCATTCGCAAACATAAAAAAGGCCGAACTTCTATACTACCATTATCTCCTTTTCCTTTGCTTCAAGGTGTTTTTCAATTAATGAAATAAACCGGTTGGTTAATTCCTGCATTTCTATTTCAGCTTCTTTGGCAGCATCTTCACTAAGACCATCTTTTTGCAGTTTTTTAATTTGCTCAATCGACTCCCTGCGAATATTCCGGATAGATACTTTGCCATTTTCACCTTCAGCATTACATCTTTTCACTAATTCTTTTCTTCTTTCTTCAGTTAGCGGTGGCAAAAATAACCGGATAAAATTGCCGTCATTTTGTGGATTAATACCAATATTGCTGGCAATAATGGCCCGCTCAATGGGTTGAAGCATATTTCGTTCCCAGGGTTGTACAGAGATAGTGCGGGCATCTAACACAGAAATATTTGCTATCTGCGAAATAGGTGTTGGTGAACCATAATATTCAGCTACAATACCATCCAGCATATTGGGATTAGCCTTTCCAGCCCTTATTTTTACGAGTTCAGCTTCTAAATGGCTGATAGCTTTCTTCATGGTGCTTTCCGTATCCATCTTTATCAAATCCAGTTCTTCTGACATAAAAATTCGTTTTAGGTGGCTGCAAAACTAAAGAAAAGAATTATAAGGCCCACATCTGGCGATGCACAAAGACAATAAATTTTTAACAGCGAAAAAAAAAGAAAAAATGGAATAAAAAAAGTTGCGCCGTTGAGGAATTATTTTCGATGCTGTTTATGTTCAGTTTTTGGGGGAAAGCAACTATCTCTTTAATTAGTCTGCCTCAACTACTTCCGAAGTAAATGCAAGAATTTTGGTTGCCTTCACAACCCTTCCTTCGTTTAATAAACTTATAGCAACATTTTCTTTGATTTTTGATCGGAAATAGCAGATTACTCCAATAAGTGAGGCAGCTACTGCAAACAAAATGCCCATTACCAGCGTAGATCCAAAGCTGCTAATAGAATAGGTTAACGCAATAAAAAAAACATTAGCGCCCACGCATAAGAAAGTTACCTTTTGATGACTAAAGCCGAGATCGAGTAAAAAGTGGTGAACATGGTTTCTATCAGGACTAAAGGGTGAACGCTTACCTAAAATGCGCAAACTGAATACCCGAAGTGTATCAAATAGGGGCACAATTAATATGGAAAAACCTAGTGCCGGAGCCGATTCCAAAGGTAATACGGCGTCGGGTGCGCCTGCAGTATTTATAAACTGAATAACCAGTATGGCATTGAAAAGGCCAATTAAAAGTGAGCCTGTATCACCCATAAATATTTTTGCCGGTGAAAAATTATAAATCAAAAAACCAATAAGACTTCCGGCGAGAGAAAATGCCATTACCGAATACATTATTTGCCCTACATAAAAGAAATAGCTGCCAAAAACAAGGGTTGTAAGCAATCCGAGGGAACCTGCCAAACCATCTACACCATCAATAAGATTAAAGGAATTAGTAATAACAATTATAGTAAAGAAAGTAAGAACAATACTTGCTATGTAAGGTATTTCTCCAATGCCAAAAAAACCATGCATGTTGGTAATTTGAATGCCACCGAATTTAATAATAATACCTGCCGCCAATAACTGGCCGATAAATTTTTTTGCTGCGGATAAAATAAGGATGTCATCTTTAATTCCCAGAAAAAAAATAACGATAGCTGCGGCTGCAAAATATTGCAATTCGTTGCTACCAACAGGTACACAAAGAAGTGTAGCTAAAATAAATCCGGCAAAAATACCTAATCCGCCAAGGGTGGGAATTACCATTTTGTGGACCTTACGCTCATCCGGTTCATCAAACATTTTCCGCTCCCTTGCTACCTGAATAATGACAGGTATGGCGAAAAATGTAATAATAAAAGATACAACGCCACTGAATAATATATTGTCCATGCCAGGGGGTAATTAATAATATTTAATACAAAAGTAAACTTCAACAACAAGCTAAACGCATCCAGATTAAACTAATGTGCTGCAACATAGTAAAATAATGCCGATTTATAAAATTTTAGTACAAAACCATCGTTAGGTAACCGGCCTTTATTTGTTATAATATTAGCAAACGACAATTGTTAAACCTTATTATTAAAACGCAATACTTATTAAATTTTTACTTTGCTGTTGAAAGTATTTAAAGTAGGTTTGCTTTGAAAATTTAAACTATGACTGATTTAAAAGGAGTAGCAAACCAGGTACGCAGAGATATTGTGCGAATGGTTCATGGTGTGCAAAGTGGCCACCCAGGTGGTTCGTTGGGCTGCACAGAGTATTTGACAGCGCTGTATTTTGAGGTAATGAATCATAATCCGGCATTTAATATGGATGGGTTGGGAGAAGATTTATTTTTTCTGAGTAATGGCCATATTTCGCCTGTATTTTACAGTGTTTTGGCAAGAAGTGGTTATTTTCCAACACAGGAACTGGCTACTTTCAGAAAACTAAATACCCGATTGCAGGGACATCCTACTACACACGAACATTTACCGGGTGTAAGAATCGCCAGCGGTTCGCTTGGGCAGGGAATGAGTGTGGCAATAGGTGCGGCATTGGCAAAGAAATTGAACAATGACAATGGAATCGTTTTTTCACTCCATGGCGACGGTGAGTTGGATGAAGGGCAAAACTGGGAAGCAATTATGTTTGCTGCACATAAAAAAGTTGATAACCTCATTGCCACCATCGACTGGAATGGCCAACAAATTGACGGACCTACCAGCAAAGTGATGGATTTGGGCAATCTCGATGCCAAATTTGAAGCTTTTGGCTGGCACGTACTTCACCTGGAGCAAGGAAATGATATAGATGAGGTAGTTGCTTCTTTAAATCTAGCCAAAACACTTACAGGCAAAGGCAAGCCAATTGTTATTTTGATGAAGACCGCCATGGGAAAAGGGGTTGATTTTATGGAGGGCAGTCACGAGTGGCATGGCATTTCACCAAATGATGAGCAATTGGCAAGGGCACTTGCTCAATTGCCCGAAACTTTGGGAGATTATTAAACTAAATGTTCTTTTTGCCGGGAAGCCGGGAAGTTGCTTAAACGATTTTCTGTTTTCCCGGCATTTTTATTTTCGGTAACAGAATGCATAACGACTAGCGCCAAAATTAGATCAACGCAATTCGATTGCCTGGTTAGCTGCCTTGCGTGCCGGAAACCAAGAGGCCATAAAGGCAATAAAAGAAGCGGTAGCAGCAACCAATATAAAGTCTGAAGCCGCCAATTCTACCGGAAAATAATCAATCAGGAAAGAGCCACCCTCTAATTTTACCAACTTAAACTTTACCTGTAAAAAACAAATTATCAGCGCCAATAAAATGCCGGCAATGGTGCCAATGCTTCCCAAAAGCAGGCCTTCGCTCAAAAATATCTTAAGCACCATGCTTTTATTGGCGCCCATACTTTGCAGCACACTAATATCTTTTTGTTTTTCAAGCACTAGCATTGTTAAAGCACTTATCATATTAAAAGCGGCAATTAATAATATTAATGTAAGTACAGCGTAAATAACCCATTTTTCTAATCGCATGGTGCTATACAAACTTTGATTTTGCTCGTATTTGTTCTGCACTTTATAGTTGGTGCCAAGGGCCTGCTGCAATTGTAGTTGCGCTATTTTAACGCTGGCACCATCTTTCAATTTTATTTCGCAGGCGCTGTATTCATCAGGGGAAAAACCCATTTGTTGCTTTACAAAATCAATATTGGTAAAAGCATATTTATTATCAAAATCTTGTTGTATAGAAAAAATACCTGTGGCTTTTGCATTGCCTTCACTCAGCGATTCCATGGGGTCGCTTACAGAAACTTTTCCTTTTTTGGGAAGAATAATGGTTAAGATAGAATTTTCGAGCCTGCCATTTACATTAATGCCAGCTGCATTTTGTACGCCGTAACCAGCTACTATACCGGGTTCTGCTGCGTTGCCAAAATCAAATTTCCCTTCTATAATTTTAGCAGCAACACCACTTACGTTGATATAATTGCTATCCACACCTTTCAGGTAAACCATGCTTTGCAGGTCTTCGTTTTGGAGTAATGCCTTTTCTTCCGCAATTAGTGAAATGGCAAAGATGGAGGGTTGCTTTTTAATGGAATTGATTTGTGCCTGGGTAAGTGTGCATGTTTTGCCGGTAGCAGGGGTAACTTTTATATCTGTATAAAAAGAACTGTATAATGATTTTACCAAACCTTCAAATCCATTAAATACACTTAACACCAATATCTGGCAGGCAGTTGCAAATGCAATAACACCCACCGTAACCCAGGCAATAATATTAATAGCATTGGTAGTTTTTTTTGCTTTAAAATATCTCCAGGCAAATATTAAGTACAAGGTGTAAATAGTTTTATTGTTGGATGATGTATTAGGCTGTTGTCGAAGGCTGTTAAGGCAAGCCCTGCATTTAAAACTTTAAATTAAAAGATTTCCAAAAACCTTTTACGGCGTCATAGAAAAAGAGATCAGCCTACTTAAATAAATCCGCCATTCTTTTCTCAGCATTAAATAAATAAAATCAATCCGTAATTCCCAATCCAAATCTACCAAGCTCATCTTAAGCATCACGTCATTTATTCTCCCAATTCACCTTTACCCTCTTCTTTTTTAATCTTTTCAAACAACTCTTCCATTTTAAAAACATAATCCAACGTGTCGTCAATAAAAAACTTTATCTCTGGTATGCTCCTGAGCTGGTGCCTTACTCTGGTGCCTAATTCTTTTCTGATCTCTTTATATTTTTCTTCAAACTTTTTTAATACCGCCTGTGTGTCTTTTACCTGGAACATACTCAGGTAAACCCTTGCTTCAAAAAGATCGGGGGTTATTTTTACACCCGAAATCGAGATCATTCCACCATCCATCATCGTAAGTCCCATCCTGCGAAAAATATCATTTAACTCTTCGTTGATTAATCCGGCTACCTGCTTCTGTCTTTTTGTTTCTGCTGTCATGATGTAGTTATTTAAAGATTGTAAAAGTACGTTCTTTCAATAACTATTGGTAAGGGAGAAGGAAGTTAGGGATCCGGACGGCATTTATTTTTATGGCTTCCAGATAGTTGAATGCTAATTAGGGCTGGCTTTCAGGATAAGAACATCCTATGTTACCTGTTATTGATTTCTACGATTGTTCAGCCTCATTAAGCAATTGTTCTGCCTCAAAAAAAAATTCTACCGTTGCTCCAGCAAACAGAAACTGTAAGGCTCTATAATCAGGTGTTGGTTATCGAAACCAACATTGTAGGTTTTATTCTGCCAGTGATCGTACAACTCAGTTGCTTCAGGCCCATGCTGTTTAAACACAGCCCATGATAAATATGAAACTTGTTTGCTGAAATTAAATACGCAGTAGAGTTTGGTTGCATCTTGTGTACGCAGGAAGCCGGCCACATGAATATTGAAAGGACTAAGCCAGGTAAGATTTTTAAAATCGGCCAGCATGGTTAGCTTTTTCCGGATGGCAATAAGTTTTTGGGTATCGCAAAAAATACGATGTTCAACGGTACCTTGCACATCAATATTTTTATTTTTTTCCCAGTTAATTACGGGCCGGTGCATCCAGCGGTTGTCGTAGCTTTTCCCGGCATCATCGAGGTAAGAATAATCGTTGGTGTAGCCTGCTTCATCACCATAAAAAAGCATGGGGACTCCGCCAATAAAAAAGCTTTGTGCCTGCATCAGCAGAATCTTTCTCACAGATAATTCTACCTGCAATTCATCGTGGTTTTTTAGAGCAGTTTCCAGTCCGCACAAAGATGCCAGCGAGCCACTAATACGGGCATCCTGTGTTTTTGGATTAACCGAAAACAAAGCGCCGGTTGCAGGTGAATCTTGTAAAGTTCCAGAATAATAATCTTTTAAAAACTTACGATGTTGATATGGATTATATCCTGCATGCTCTATCATGTAATCGTCATAGCCCAAACCAATATCATCATGGCAACGGGTATAGGTTATCCAGGTGGTGCCGTATGGTTTTTGCAATAGTTCGTGCTGGGCTGCCAGCATTACCTGCGTATCGCCTGTGGCCAAAGCATCCCACTGCAATGCCATTTGCGTGGCATTGTAGGCAAAGTCACACTCTTTGGCAGTGTACATACCGGTACCAAAATATTTCATTATTTCTTTTGGTGCAACAATGGCTTCGCCCAGCAGCGCCATGCCGGGTGTTGCTGCTTGTACACATTGTTTTATCAGGCGCAATAATGTGTGAGCCTGCGGTAAATTCTGGCAAGTGGTACCCATTTTTTTCCAGATAAAAGCGGGTGCATCAATGCGTAAAATATCTACACCTAAATTGGCGTAAAAGAAAATATTATCCAGCATATCTACCAGCACGACAGGGTTGGT
The DNA here is from genome assembly GCA_025360525.1 of Chitinophagaceae bacterium. Taxonomy (GTDB): domain Bacteria; phylum Bacteroidota; class Bacteroidia; order Chitinophagales; family Chitinophagaceae; genus Ferruginibacter. Next base: position 24,054 of record JANYCA010000038.1, read on the forward strand.
ATAATTTAAATCCCATTGGTAATTATTAAAAACAGTCATCACCCATTTTTTACTTTCTTCGTTCCATGTAAAATTTCCGGGGGCACTTTCCGGGAAAACTTCGGGCATGCCGGCATCGTATTGGTTGGGTATATACCTGTCATCAAACATGTAAAAATAATCCTGGTATTTTTTATCGCCTTGCTTTGCTTTTACTGCCCACTCGTGCTGATGAGAGGTATGATTAAGCACAATATCTATCATGAGATACATTTTTTCTGTACTCATTTTTTGCTGCAGCTTTTGTAAATCTTCCAGTGTTCCAAAACGTTCATCTACTTTTCTAAAATCAGATACTGCATATCCGCCGTCACTTTCTCCTGCAGGACTTTCCATCACCGGCATCAGGTGTAAAAAATTTACGCCCAGTTTATTAAAATAATCCAGCCTGGAGCCAAGGTTTTTCAGGTTGCCGCAAAACCTGTCAACATACAAACTCATGCCAGTAATTTCATTGCTTAAAAACCAGGTACCTTTTTCTCCCTTTTCTACATCCAGTGCTTTTAAGTTTTCCGGCCGCTGCAGGTAGGCATTTCTGATGCTCTCTATCAAGTTAATAAACATCTTCTCTGCCTGGGGATGATTTTTATACAGTTCGTTGTACAAATAATGTATGGAAGCTATATTGGCCACCAGCCGGGTATAAAATAAATTGTCTTTACCGGCTATGTCTATGGCCTTTTTTTGCAGGCAGTTATTTACGAGTTGATGTAGTTGCGGATTGTACACAGTAATTGTTTTTTTTAAAAGAAGGCAAAGTTAAAAACATGCAATAATAAGACATTAGCGACTTTGTGATTTTTAAGCCTTTAGGTGAGTTTTTTCGCTCAAATAAAAATTGCATTATTTAAATTTTTAAAGGCTTCCATAGCGCCCATATATTCGCATGTTCTTGCTCCGGCTTTGTTGGCATTTGCAATAAGATGCTGCCATTGCAGTTTGGATAAACCGATTATTTCATCTTTAGAAATCATGCTTAACTGGAAGAGAACCGCACCGACAAAAGCATCACCTGCACCGGTAGTATCTACCGGCTTAACCGGTATACTTTCAACAACAGCTGTTGCTTTATTGTAGCCTAACAGCGTTCCATCTTTACCCAACGTAATGGTAAATACAGCAGTAGTTTTTTCCAGCAAAGCATTGGTGGCGGCTTCAAGCGTATCAGTTGCGGTTAGCAGCATAGCCTCTTCATCACTTACTTTAAAGAAATTACAATGGTTTAAAAAATACCAGCTTTGATCAATAAAAGTTTGTGTATTTTTTTTAAATAGCAGGTGTCGGTAATTAGGATCGAAACTGATAAAAATATTTTTGGCCAATGCCTTTTTTAGTAAACTTTTATAGGCTGATTGCAATGGCCCGGGTAAAAACCCGGTGGCAGATCCAAAATGAATAATGGCTATTTCATCTAAATTAATTTGTTCAATGTCTGCTTCGCTCAATTCTCCATCAGCTCCACGACTAAAAACGAAATCTCTTTCTCCATCTTCCATCAAACTCACAAAAGCGAGTGTGGTAAAGTGATTTGAATCTTTCAGCATGAGTTTGGTATCTACCCCAAAGCTGTTCATCTCATCAATTAATTGTTGCCCAAACGGATCGTTACCCACTTTAGCAGCCAGCGATACTTTGCCTCCCAATGCAGCAATTGCAGCTGCTACATTGGTTGGTGCCCCCCCTGTCTTTTTTAAAAAATTATTGCCTTCAGCCAATGTTTTTCCTTTGTCGGTACAAATCATATCCATTAAAGCTTCACCGATGCAGAGTATTTTATTCATACTATAATTTATATTTTTTTATCTCATCACTAATGGCCACCTCCGCTCATTATAACTACATCATCACTTACTTTACTGCTTTTAATAAACAAAGTTGCAATGGCTGCAATCAATAAAAAGGTAGCGCCAAAGTAAATTGCATTAATGGGTTCTTTCCCTAAAAAGCTATTGAAAATTTTTCCAAAAGTAAGTGAGTATATCAGCATGGGAATTACAATCATCATATTTATAATACCCATGTAAACGCCATAACGGCTTTTAGGAATATCATTTACAATTAAAAGATAGGGAACCCCCATCATGCTTGCCCAGGCAATACCAAAGCCAATAAGCGGAATAAAAACCAGGTACTTATCTGCAATATGAGGAAAAATAAATAACGCTGCTGCTGCTAATAAAAGGCAGATGCAATGCACCATTTTAGCTCCATATTTTCTTGCAAACCATACCAGCGCAAAAGCAGATAAAAAAGTAATAATATTTGTCCATCCACTTATTAACCCTCCCCAACCCACAGCTTCCTGGTAAGTTTTATTAGCAACAGAACTATCGGAAGTGCCAAAAATAGTTTTAGCAATGGTGAGGTCCTTATAATCCCAGTAACACTTTAAAGCAAACCACTGAAAAAGGTATACCACAAACAACCGCCACATATTTGCAGGCATATCTTTTATAGCATGCCCGATTTCAATAAATGGTGTTGCCAGTTTTATTTTTTTACTCCGCAATTCCACAAGTTCTTCCTCTGTTGGTGGAATTTCCGGTGTTGTTTTATTGCTCCACAAAACACTGGTGATGCTGCAAACGGCACCAAAGAAAAAAGATGCGTATACCCAGTAAGGGATTTTGCTGCCACTCTCTTTGGTTAAAAAGGGAATTAGTTGAAAAAGGAACAAAGAAAGTGTACCCAGTGTTTGACCGAACCCTGTAAAAAAACTTTGCGCTAAAAAACCAGTTGGTTGTTGCTTTGAAGAAAGCTTATCTGCAACAAATGCCCGGTATGGTTCCATAGCAGTATTATTAGCCGCATCTAAAATCCACAGCAATCCTACCGCCATCCATAACTGTGAGCTGAACGGAAATAAAAAAAGACAGATGCTACAAAGCATGGCTCCAACTAAAAAATAAGGCTTTCGTCTGCCCCATCTGGGATGCCAGGTTTTATCGCTCATGGCACCGATAAGGGGTTGAATGAGCAACCCGGTAACCGGCCCTGCTATTTGTAGTAATGGAAGGTCTCCATTTTCTGCCCCCAAAAATTTATAGATGGGGTTTACTGCATTTTGTTGCAATGCAAAACTGTACTGTATTCCAAAAAAACCAACATTCATGTTGATGATTTGCCCAAAGGAAAGTGTTGGTTTAGGTATGGTCATAAGCAATCGTTTTATTGTTGCGATCAAATATAATTAAAAGCCATAGTTGCAATAGCTGCAACCGTTTGTGGTGAAGAAGAATATGGTAATATGCTTAAAGTGTAATGAAGTGCTAATGTCCAAGTATGCCAAATTGCAAACCTGTGAATAGCTTATTGCCAATTGCTATTGCACTTTTGACTATTGATTATTGCATCTTACCTTTTAAATTTCGAATTTTACCTTTGCCTTTTACCTTTTACCTTTTGACTTTTAACTTTTGCCCATAAAAGATCAATTCTTTCCGCCATACATTTTTTTAAAAGCAAGATAAACGCCATTCGTCCAACCAAAACCATCCTGAGACGGATACTCACCGCCCCCGGCTAATTGGGTAAGATCTTCAACATTGTATTTCTCCATCATTTTTCCAGTAGCCTGGTAAACTTTGTTGTTTAGAGCTAACCATCGGGTAGCAATGGTTTTAGCCAAGGCCGTGTTGCCGTAATTTTTAAACCCAGCTGCGGTTGTCCATTGCAATGGTGCCCAGCCATTGGGTGCATCCCACTGCTGACCGGTTTTGTTGGTAGTGGTTACAATGCCCCCCTCTTTTAATAAAAAATCTGTAACCGTTTTTGCAACACTTGCGGCCTGTGCTGGCGTTGCAATTTTTACAAATAAAGGAAATACACCTGCGGCAGAAATTACAGCTGCCTGCTGGCTTTCAGCAAAATTATAATCATAGAAAAAACCGGTTTTAGCGCTCCAGCAATATTTTATTATTGCTGCTTTTCTTTTGGCGGCCTTACCTGTAAAGCTTTTGGAGATCGTTGTTTTTCCATTCAGCTTTAATGCTTTTGCTATGATGGTTTCCATGGAATACATCAGGCAGTTTAAATCGACCGGTATAAAGTTGGTGGTTTGTATGGTATGGATATTATTGGGATCGGTAAACCAGCGACTGCTGAAATCCCATCCACTACAAGCCCCTGCACGCAGGTGTGTGCAGGTAACGGCTTTATTTGCATCCAGTATTTCTTTTAATTTTTCTGGTGTTGACACTTTTATCCGCATGGCTAATTCCATCGCCACTGCTTCTGCTATTTCATAATCTTCTTTATAACTTTCCTGACGGGGAGTGTTGCTTTCGTCCCAATAACGGTTGAGCATAGTGCCGCCGGGTAATTTTACAACCCGTTTAAATGCAGGGTCTTTCATTTTCTCTGCACCTTCCATCCAGTAAGCATATTCTTTTTGCATTTCCGGTAAATATTGTTGATACACCGCTTTGCCTTTTATACCAGCAAGCAATTCAACCATCATACAAAAAAATGGAGGTTGACTCCGGCTTAAATAATAGGTTCTGTTGCCATTGGGTATATGTCCGTACTCATTTATCAGGTAGGCAAAGTTCTTCACCATATTTTCAATCATTGTTACTTCGCCGCTTTCCTTTAAACCCAGCATGGTAAAATAACTATCCCAATAATAAATTTCCCTGAACCGTCCGCCGGGCACAATGTAGGCATTGGGCAATGGGAGCAGCGAACTGCCTTCCACTGTTTTATCAGCTTCTCTTTTTAATGTGCCCCATAAATTTTTTATGTGCATGGCTGCATCTTTTTCCTGTTGTATATAATTTAACTGCGGCGGAGCAGGTGGAAGGTTAAAATTCTCTGCAATAAATGTTTTTAAATCCATACCATTGTTCTTCATCATGCCATAATTATACATAATGTCTTTTACTTTCTTTTTGGGGGTGCAATCCACAAATGTTTTTCCATCTGGTAAAATTTTTTGTAACTGAACATCTTTAAAAAGTTGCCCGTAAATTTTATCCGGCGTAAGTGGAACAATTTTTTGCTGTGCAACTACAAGTGCAGGCAGGGATAGCAGCATGATGGCAAGGTGTTTTTTCATTGGATAAAATTACATAAAAATACCTCAGTTACGATGTAGGCATTTTTACAAGGAGATTGAATACAGAGTTGATGGTGCTGTTCCTTAGTTTGATGGTTCATTGCCTGCCACAATAGATCGAATACCGGGAAATATAGTTAGCATAGAAAGATTTACATGAAGAAGGATTGGTTAGGCCTCTTATTAAAAAACGTATTAAACCTTACAATCGAATTGCAACAGTTACATTCCCGTTTCTACCATCGCTTGGCCACACACCTGGGCCAGGATAAAACATCGGCCGCTTAGTAAAATATTGCTGATTGGTAAAGTTGTTTATATTGGCTTTTAGCTCCAGATTTTTGGAGAACCGTATATTAATATTCATATCTGCAATACCATACGCAGGCACCAAACCTACGGCACCAGTGGCTTTGGCAGGCTGTATTGTATTTAATGGATCTGCAAAACTTTCAGCAGTATAGCTGTACAAAACAGACCAGCTTATTTTTTGATAACGAAGGGTTAGCCCGTTTCTTGAAATTACATCCGGTGCAGATTCTACCTTATTGCCCTGTATGCTTAAATTAGCTGTGCCGCTTTTTACATTGGCATTCGTATATCTTGCATGATTAAAGGCAGTGGATGTAAAAACAGATAGTCCCAGTTTTTTTCCCAATATCCAATCTCCCTGAACAAAAATTTCTGCTCCACTTGTAAATGAATTGCCAATATTGGTTCGGTAGGTATAAAAGGCACCGAAATTATCTGTAAGCGCCAATGTACCAAAGCGGTTTTGGTATTGCAGCAGATAGCCTGTTACATCCCACCTTAAAAATTTCCAGTTACCCCTAAAGCCCAGCTCGGCATTATACCCTTTGGAATCTTTTATGTTGGGGTCCACTTTTTCGTAGAGTGAGGCAGGGATTAAATCTTTAAACAACATGGCACGATAACTCTGGCTAAAGCCAGCATACAATTCTGCATTTGTAGAAATGCTGTAGTTAATATTGCCACCCAATAATGGAAATTGCCGTTTCATGGAAACAGGTATCTTACTATCCGGGTAATAGCTGATGGTGCCACTCATGGCTGTTTGGCCCATTTCCATTCTTGCACCAATGTTTACAGATAAATGAGAATTGAGTTGAAATTTGTTTTCTGCAAACACGGCTATATTGTGGGTTTTAAGGTGCACATTTCTTCCGAAGCGGGTACTGACAGGCTAAGATCATAATCGCTGCCGGTAGTTCCTTTTCCCAATTGGCGCCGATGCAAATCATTATTCATATACTGGATACCGGTTACAAGCGAAGCCGTTTTTTTACCAATGCTGTAATGTTGCAACAAGCGTAGTTCGGTGGTATAACTGTTGAAATTATCAATATCTACCTGGCGGTTATTGTATTGCAACGTAGCTGTAACAATACTGTCTTTTATATTGGTTGGCTTATCAAACTGTACACTGTTTCTTGCACCTAAAACGGCAGAAGTGGTTAGCTGAAATTTGGTATTGTTTGCCACCTGCCAGTTAATGGTAATCGACGGCACATGAATATCCGGACTAAAATAATTTCGGGAACGGGTTACCTGCGTTGGATCCGCCGCAAACATACTGTCATTTAATGCACCCGGTATGCGGTGTCTGTAGGTTGATCGGGCCCATTCGGCACGGATGGAGAATTTATTGGTTGGCTCGTAAGTAAGTATTACAGCTTCGCTTTCTGAATTGGTATGTTCATTTTTACGGTATCCATCCCTCGATTTTTTTTGGATGTAGGCATAGTAGCGGAGCTTACCGATTTTGCCGCCAATTGCATTGTAGCTGCTGAGTAAATTGAAAGAGCCTGCTGTAGTAATGTTTTCAAAACTTATCGGTCTGCTGGTATCACCTTGCTTGGTGATATAGTTTATCATGCCGCCAAATTGTGCACCATATTGCAGGGAGCCGGTTCCTCTTACCAGCTCTACCCTTTCCAAACTTTCAAAAGGCATACTAAAATGACTGGCGGGATAGCCATACATATCTGAGTTGGTAATGATACCGTCTTTGCGGTTGTTAAACTCCCAGCCACGATGAGGATCAAGGCCACGGGCAGCAATATTTACCTGATTGCCTGAGCCATCCATATCATACACAAAAACGCCGGGTATTTTGGCAAATATTTGCCTGCCGGTTTTATTGGTTACATCAGCGGGTATCTGTGCAAGGCTGATGACCTCTGTTTTTTTACCGGAAAAAATATAAGTACCCTGCACTGCTGGCAAGGGCTTTATATTATTTAAATACAGGTAAGATTTGATGGTGATACTGTCCAATACTTTAACCTGGTTTGGAGCATCCTGGGCTACAGCAACATGCCCGACAAAACCAGTGAAATAAAAAGTGAAAATTAATTTAAAGTACTTCATAGTTTAAGATTGAAAGAAAATGGCGGTGTAAAGAATTACCCCGCCTTCTACATAAAACTTAACCTTTTGTAGTACCCTGCTACTAAAAAGACAGGACACCAATATGTTGAAAAATTCTACTTTTTTAAAAAATTGTCCCATACAGCATTACAGGGCCTTCTATAAAATTGAACGATTTTTAAATTATTCAGCTCCATCAATTCTGGCCCTGGCAATGGCAGATTCAGCGACTTTACTGCCCAGTTCCAATCCTTTTTCACAATCGCTGCGGTAATGAATAGCACCAAACATTCTAGAGTCTGACGCTTCTTTTGCCATGGCATTAAACGCATCTGCCCTTGCTGGTATTACATGGCTTAAATACGTAGCAGCGGCAGCGCTAAAGGTAGAATGTCCCGAAACGTAGGCAGGAAAATTAGGTATACCTGTTAACGTTTTTATGCTTGGGTCTGCCTGGCAAGGCCGCTGGTTGAAATAAAAATATTTGGCATCCCAACAGGCTATCGCTGCATCCATCATGGTAATGTTTAGCAAAGAGAAGTTTCGTGCCCAGCGTACTTCGCTAAAATTTTGTTGCACAAATTCTTCTGCTGCGATGGCATTCCAATGGCCTGGTGGAGTATACGTGCCGGTGCCATCTGCCCAAAAATGTACAATCCGGATATTTTCCCTGGTAGCATTATCGGCATACTTTTTTACCTCTGCCAGTTCTGTTCTAAACTTTTCAGATGAAGTAAGTGGTGGTGGAACAGGCCTGTTAGCCACCTGTGTTAATGAGTCGATTAAAAAAGATTTTACATTACCAAATAATGGTAGCATCGGCGGCCGCTTAGGCATATCCAAACTCATCCAGGCGGTTTCGCCACGGGCTTTACAATCTGCTTCTATCTGTGCCCAAATTATCGGGTTACCGATAGCTACCCCAGCTCTGTCACCTGCAGCTTTTGCCGTAAATTTTGCTGCAACCAATCTGCCTAAAAATTCACCAGCTTCAATATCGCTGCGTACATTGGCACCACTCATAATACGGCACAATTTTTCTTCCTCTGCCATTGCCCGTATGTAAGCCCCTTCGGTAGGAAACAACAGTTTAAGCATTTCCACAGTTACGCCTTCTATCACTCCATCTTCGCTGGGGTAGGCTGCTAAAGTTGTTTTAGGCACCAATACTTCCAGGGTTGCATCGACTATATAAGGCGAAGGTCGATTGTACAATTTTTTATAATGATAGGCTGCTACTAATGCGTCGTATTGTGCGGCACTTACATAGGCATAAGCCCTTGCTGCAAACGGTGGATTGCTAAAGGGAAATTGTGGATATGCAAAAGGATTGTTGGCATTGGGGGCAGGATAGGTGCCATCTTCATTTTGATAAGGCGCCAGATTATGCCTGGCTACCAGGGTACGCATAATTTCGTTCCAGCGCAATACTGCACCGGCGCTCCAATATGCAATCCGGCTGCGTTGCTCATTGGTAAGGGCTGCCTGAAAACTTTTTATTTCATTTATTTCCCTGGCGTAAGCAGGCACATTGGTTGCGCCAGGTGCTGCTAATGCAAACTCATTGGGTGCAGTCAATAACAGCGTTTTCCAGGTACCGGCAAGGCTATCTGTTTTTGCAGGATTTAATGCACTAAACAACAAGTTGCGTTCGGTGATATCCTTTTTACAGGCAGCAATAATGGTTGTTGCTGCTAATAAGAAAATGATTGTCTTTTTCATGCTGTAGTATGCTTTAATATTTTTAAAAAAGTCTTTTACCTATTGTTAATAAAAGCTTCATCAGGGATATGAATTTGAACGGAGTCCCGTAAAAACGGGATAGACTGTCGCCACTGAAGTTCAATCACGGTTCAACTGCCGGTTTCAAAAAAATGCAATTCCTATTGTTGATTGCTATTTTTTACTATCAACTTTTTTCTTCTTTGTCCAGTCCATTTGATAAAATGCACCTGCCATAATAACGAACGACTGGCCAACATTCCGACCATCAAAAACATAGTTGCCGTTTGCAATGGCCGATAAGCCTGATAGCTTTTTATGGAAGGTGTATTTTACATTTGCTCCAATCCTTTTTGCATTCATTTTATTGCTGGGAAAGGGCATATCGTTTTTGCGAATATCAAAGCCTCCTTGTGTAGTAAACTGATCGAATACAGCTTCGGCAATTAAATGGCTTGTTCTGTAACCCATTCGTACATTGATGTTAGTGGCATCGGGCATACTTACCTCATTGCTGTAATGCATTTGATTGGTGTAATAGGCAGTACGATCTATGCTGATATTTTTACGGGCAATATAAGCGGCAGATACCGTTGCAAACCACTGATGCACCTGGTAATCTATCATTAACCTTCCAGTAGCGGTGCTGCTTCGCAGACCAATACTTAAGGGTAAAAAATCTGCTACATAATTGCTTAGTGGTGTAGATACAGAGCCGATGGTATACAATGAAAAAGTACCTATACCGAGGTTGGTTTCTATCGGCATGTACTTAGCCGTAAGTGATAAATCCTGGATACCTCTTTGGCCTGCAAGGGTACCGGCAGATGCTTTTGTCTGGATGTAAGGAACACCAAAAAGCAGGTTTAATTTATCGGTAACACCATAGTTGCCCATGATATTGACCATAGAAGTGGTTACAGTACCCAGGTTTTGATTGTCTCTTTTAAAAGTGCCTTCCCAGTAGTTTTTCCAATTGCTTTGTCCGTACATCAGGCCACCACAAAAATTATGTTTAGGCATCATAATGGCGTCTATATCTGTTTGCGCAAATGAAAAATGAGTAATTAAGATAAAAAGCAATAATAGTTTTGGTAATTTATTTTTTGTCCTCATTAAAATTTTTTTTTACATGATAAGAATCTGTGCACGTATGTTTTTAAAATTTAACTGCTACACCCATGTTAACAGAATAATCCGCAAAAGCGGCATCGCCCCTTACAAACACACCCCTTTTAGTTGAATTTTCTTTATCAGTGTTACTTTGGGTACGATTGCGAACAACAGCAAAAGGTACGGACGCAAAAAAGGTTACATTTTTAATGGCATAATTAACAGACGGCTCTACAGACCAAATATAACCCGGGCGACGGAAATCGCCACTTCCTCCAATAAGATCATTTACGGGAATACCTTCCAATCTGGTGCCTGCCGCAATTGACAAACCTTTTATTTTATTGAAAGAATAATTAAACCCCGCCCTTACCATGTATTGATCGGGCACACTCATGATAGCTTCGTTGGCCAATCCAGGTGTTAATGTTTCCCTGTAAGTTCTGGTGCCATTTTGTTCCCTTGGATTAACGAGATAGTAGAAGCTTCCATAAATACCAAAATTGCTTTTAAAATTATAGAAAGAATTTAATTCAACTGTAACGCCGGTACCACCATCACCCAATTGAATGGATTGGTCTACTGTTCTTAATTCCTTTGTACCACCAGGGCCCACATTGTACCAGTAATCTTTATAATTATAATCGCCGGTTGCTAACTTTATACCCAACCCCAGTTGTATGTTTCCCTTTCTGCTTTTGAGCGGATCAAGCATCCAACGGTAAGCCGCTAATCTTACATCACCTATTCCAAAAGAGTGAGTTGAATGCCTTTCCCTTTTTACATAACTTCCATTAACGAGGCCATGCTCATACAATGACGATCGGCCATTGTTTATAATGGGCACATCGATCATTAACGACCATCGATCATTTAAAACACGGGTGAGTGCCAAATCAACTATGGTGGTATGATTTATTACTTCTGTATGATTTATCAGCCTGGCCTTATTTTCTTCTGTACCAGAAAAGTGCCGGAACGATTTAAAATAACGGGCGCTGGTATTCAACAGCCATCCGGCATGATTTGTACTATCGGGATGCACCATCATGCAACTTGCACCATTACCCTTTATGGCTACGCAACCCTGGGCGTTTAAGTTATTGTATTGTGCAAAAATTGCGATGAAGAGTAAAACTATTATTTTTTTCATTTTAGTTAGCGTTTTGATAATTAAGAAAACCGTTTTATTTTTTTTCTAATTGTATTTTATTCATAATAAACTCCCCCACTTTCTTGCCAAAATCGTTACTTACTATACAGCTTGGATGAAAATGAATACCTCCGTAAAACCTGGCCCAATTGTTTTCCAGCGCAGCCTGCCGGAAGGAAGTAAAATTTCTGTTGGCAATACCAAATTCCAATTCGCTGGTGTCGGTGTAACTGAAATTATCGCCATACATTTTTGTTAACACCTCTGCAGCTGCAGATGATACTGTACTGTGTCCACAAGTATATTCCGGGAAAGGAGGCGTTTGTAAATACGGTCTCCATTCTGGATCGATGTATTTGTTGATAACAGTCTCCGGCCTAATCATGTTACTGCGGAATTTTTCATCCCAGCATTGAATAAAAGCATCAAACATACAGATGGATGTAAGTGTGTATGCAGCAACCGTTTTTCTAAAACTTGCTTTTGCTTTTGTGGAGGCAATACCCACTATATTCATCCAATGGCCCGGTGGTGAAAACTTTTTGGTGATAAACATTACATGCCCGGCTACATTTAATTTACCACCCAGATCATCCCAGAATTCAGCAATGTGTTTTTGTTCGTCTGTTAAGCTATCCACACCATTTTTTACGGCCATTACCTGCTTGTAATACAACCCGTTTTTATCGGTAACATTAAAGGGAATGGGTGGTGGCGGAACAAACTGGTTACAGCTGTCCATTGCAATGGGGCGTATCTCATTCCAGTGAGGCTCCAGTGCACTCGAATAGGCTGGTGGGGTAGGAACCCAGCGCCCGGGAGAATCAATTACTGTAAACCTTGATGCACTCCTGGTTTGGGCATAATTATCTTTTTTACTCCATGCCAGTATTGCATTGCTAATGGTATCTGCAAATGCTATTGTATTACTAAACATGTCGTTGGGCATACCCTGGTTTTTTGCCATTTGTTTAAGGGTATCCACATATTCCTGCATGCTACCTTCCGGGAAAGTTACAGCTTCACCCACTTTACAAAAGGCCAGCAACGAAGCAAATTCATAATCAATTTTTTTCGTAGTATCCGGTTTGGGCAAAGCTTTTAATCCGTTAATCTGGCCGGCCAATGAGTTGAATTCTTTTGGATATCCACTAACAATGCACTCATATGCTGCAATGTTGGCGTAAGCATAATTACGGCTTGCCACAATAGGAGCAAAGCCCACATGCTTTATCACCTCGTTTAATTCTTTTACAGTTTTACAATACGTAAAAGTGTTGTCACCAAAATACGTTTGTTTTACCGGGGTATTATTACAACCGGCTACCAATAGCAATAAAGCTATTGATGCTACAAAAATTTTCATACAAAAAAATAATGGGATTAATGGCTGTGTACAGGTTAGTAAACAGGCTGACATATAAAAAAATGATTACGCCCTAACTGCATCGGGAGGCTGCTCAACCGTGTTGAAGAAACGTTTGTTTTCGATAAGAGTATTAAAAGAAACGAACGTATTATTGATGATGCAAAAACTACGTGCTGCATTGGGTAAATGCAACGTTTCATATTCGCTCATAGTTTTTTGAAATGATTTAGTTGATGATCCGGATTTCTTTTTGCTATCATCCTGCTGAAAATCATTGGCCACTTTAGCATAGGCATTTTCAGCAGCATTAATTTTCATTTTAGCTACATGGGGAATGCAAAGCATTTCTAAACTGTCGTTGTAAATACGGCATTTAACATACTTGTATTTAACCCCATCAATTTCCACTTCACCATCTATCCGCTGAAAAGTTTTTGAATTATTGTAATAGGGTAAATTAGTAGGTTGTTTGATGGAGATCAGATCCTGATCATTATAATTTTTTGCATCTAAGGCCAGTTCCAGCACAGCGTCTGATTTACTTGCAAGCAAATTGTACAATAGCTGATAACCTGCAATGTTGAAGGTAAATATGGCTAATAATACTATGGCAGCTAGTTTTTTCATTCGTTAGTGACGTGCAAAATAGTTTTTTTTATTGAAAACTGAAAAATTGAAAAAAGTTTTTTGTTGAAATACCGAAACATCCGGCAACTTTTTGATGATCCTTCATCCATACAATCGAAAATGAAAGTTGAGGCTAAAATTGGTAATTAATAAGTGTGAGAAAGCAAAGCCGTTTATTAACGCCTAATAAAAGGGTGTAAAGACGTGCCACACACTAAAAATCTAACATTCCTTCTTATTTAAATCTGGCACTCACCAAAAGCTCTTTACCAGCGGCAGCATAAACATAAAACCCTTCTCTGCTTTTAACACCTAGCTTACCGGCCACTACCATATTTGTCAGC
>JANYCA010000051.1 GCA_025360525.1 Chitinophagaceae bacterium
GTACAAAAACGGAGAACTTCTTTAAGCGGCGCAACGTCCTCGGCTCGGCTTACAAGCTCGTTGAGAGACGTTGCTTGGAAAAAAGCCATAAATCATTTGCCATTTCCAACGATGGTATTGATGCTTTGTTTGGTATCTATAAAGCTAATTAAGGCATGCACATGATTGGGCATTATAACACAACCATTAATAAAATACCCTTAATTTTTTAAGTGATCAACCCAATTATATAGAATGTCGTAGCCTCGAACTATGTAAATGAGTGAAAGCCATTGATGGCATGTGAAAGTTATAAAAAACATTCCGCTGTTATAAGGGATAGTCCTTTTTACTGGCATACTCTAAAGGTACAAAAACGGAGAACTTCTTTAAGCGGCGCAACGTCCTCGGCTCGGCTTAAAAGCTCGTTGAGAGACGTTGCTTGGAAAAAGGTGGAATTCTTAGGTCTGCAAGGTTTACTGAGTTATTAATCATTCTTAATTTTCTTCTTCCAATATTTTGAATTTCTATTGGTAATTTTTTAACCCTTATGCCATTCCAGACTTTTTCATTATCCGCATTGCCGAATGAAACTATCTTGCTGTTCACATCAGGCGCAGGGCTCCAGCCCTGTGTCTTCTAGTTAATAAACTTTGCCTCTAGTTAATAAACTTTGCCTCCTAAAAAAACTTAAGCAACGCAACGCCCTCGGCTCGGCTTAATGGCTTATTGAGAGACGTTGCTTGGAAAAAGGAACGCCACGTTGCACGTAGCCATGATGCCAATAAAGTTCTTTAAAAAAATTAAATTATTTACATTTAGTGAATTTAACTAAAATAAATTTTATTTTTTGGTAAATACTTTTACTTTTACATCGAACTAGTGAAACCCCGAATGGGATGTAGCTGGTGGTTTAAAAAGTATTTTACCAGACGTCAATCGTCTGGTTTTTTATTTGTTTTTTGGGTAATAAACAAAACCAAACTCATTTTTTCTACTTGCATTTAGGTTCAGTTTTGGCCTTATTAAATTGAGTAATTTTATTTCGTCACCATACTCTAAAACGTCTAACACTCTTTTACTCCAATTCATTTTTTGATTAACTAACTGTTGCTTTGCATATAGGCTTACAACAAAACATATCATGTCTGCCAATTGAATTAAATATGAGTCTTTTGAATTTTTAGGCAATGGGTCTTCAATCAATTTCTCAATTTCTTTTCTGTAACTGCCATAATTAAACATTGAAGGGATGAAATTTATCTTCTGAATTTCTCTAGTCGTTGAACGCATTTTACTAACACGTCCTTCGTCTGTAATAATCATAAATCTGTTGTCTGGGTTTACGTTTAAATCATTTTCAATTCTTTGTACATTGTAAGTCAATGCGTTTTTTAAAACATCGTAGTCTGGTCTATTTATATTGTTTTTGTTAATTACAACTGAAATTGTTTTAAAATCTATCCAATTAACATAATTGAAAAAATCAAAAACTAAATTTTTTCTTGTCGACTTATCATATTTTCCATGATATGGGTGTTTGTCTGTAATAAACTCGTTAGTATGAAACTCTTGTTTTATTGGCAGTTTGTATTTATTGTAAAGCTGTTTTCTTATTTCATGAAGTTTACGATAATTTTCTTTCCAAGATGAGTGATGAAAGTAAATGCTCGTCAAAATAAATAAATCTGATGATTTAATTGGATAACCGTCGTCTCCACTTTCGTCAAAATAACTAATAAACATATTTTAATTATTCAAAGTATTTTTAATGGCTACGTACAACGATCAGGTATTGCTGCAGGTGTGGAATTCATTGCTCGTCCTCCCTGGAACTGCTGCCCAATAAAGATTTAAAAGTACAAGATAAAAACTAAAAGCTCATCATAATTCCGACCGCTAAAACCGCTTTTGATAGTGATTGGGCGCATGTTTTTCAAATTATATAATGTAATAACTATTCTTTTCTCATCAATGATGAATAAGCTATATTGCTTTCATTTACAATTAATAAATTTGAAAATGAAACTAGTTTATTTTTTTGCATTTCTATCTCTGCTAAGTTTTAATTCTTTTAGTCAAACGCAAGAAGACGCTGGGTCATCAGCGGTATTGATACATGCAGGAGGAGGATCTGGTTCAGGTTTTTATATTTACGATTAAGCAACAAATAGATTGTCACTTATTACTGCTTGTCATGTATTGATGGATCAAAATCAAAATCTTTATTCTGATTCTATTTTGCTTGTCTCATATAAAAAGAACAGTCAAACTGATAGTAAAGATAGTTTTCGAGTATCACTGTTGACTGCGTTAAAATTGAAAATGTTTAAGTATGATGTTAAAACAGACGTGGCAGTTCTAAGTTTTGCTAGCTCTACCAATGGAGGAATAGATTATTTACCATTTGTAACCAAAATAAGTTCAACTGGTACTTTTCTGAATTTATGGCCTATTTCAGCTATTAAAAAAATTAATGAATTAAAAACACTTGACGAAATATACACTGTTGGATATCCAAAATCTTTATCACTAACCAGAAATTTTGATTTTAATCGGCCTTTAGTTAGAAAAGGAATTATTGCTGGGCTTGATTTTACTACAAATAAAATAATTGCAGATTGTCCCACTTATCAAGGTAACAGTGGAGGAATTGTCATATTAGTTTTTCCGGTAGATATGAAATATTATATAATTGGATTAGTATCTCAATTTGTTCCATTTGAGGAACATTGGAAAAATGAAGCCTATGGCTACTCTAATACAAATGTCTACAATTCTGGCTATTCAGTAATAGTTCCAATTGATTTTATACTACAGCAACTGTCCCTATTGGGAAAATGATGCCAAATTTGCGCCCAACGTCTGTATTTCCCCAACCAATTCCTAAAAGCTTGCGGCAATACATCCAATGTAATCTTTATTTGCGAAAGATTGTATTTATTACACCATTCGCAGCGTCCCAACACAGAATCACCTTATCACTAATCCATGCTCCCTAAAAAAAAGTCAGCAAATTCTTGTGATCAAATAATTAAAGCTACATAAAGATCATTCGCTGAAAAGCAGGCGGATAGCAGCGCAAAGCCCACAGCTGAGGGAGGCCCGCTTTGGTTTTTGAAAGTATAGGAGTATTGACCGGGCCGCAGCGCTGGCTTTGTGGCGAGGACTTGCAGCGGATAGCCGCAACTATGGTTGAATAAAGTTGTATGCTGATTGCCCCAAAAAATTATTTAAAAATTATGTATACCAGCCAGCTCATTACATAGGCCAATACCGTCATGTAAACTAACTGAATGATGGGCCATTTCCAGCTTCGGGTTTCTCTTTTTACAACGGCGAGTGTGCTCATGCATTGCATGGCTAATACATAAAATACCATTAGGCTTAGCCCGGTGGCAAGGTTGTAAACTTTGGTGCCATCGGGCCTTACTGCAGCGGCCATTTTTTGGCGAAGGGTACTGCTGTTATCATCGCTATCGTCTCCTACACTGTACAGCGTGGCCATGGTGCCTACAAAAACTTCCCTGGCGGCAAATGAGGTAATTAGGGCGATGCCAATTTTCCAATCGTAGCCAAGCGGAGCTATGGCCGGCTCAATAAATTTACCGAGGCGACCTGCAAAGGAATTTTCTAACAAGGCGGTTCGGCGCTGCTTATTTAGTTCGTCGCTTTGGGCAGAGTTGGCACTTATTTGCGCATTAAACTGCGTGTTGACATTTTCCATTTTATTGGCTGGTCCAAAATGGCTGAGCGCCCACAGCAGCAAGCTGATTACCATAATTATTTTGCCAGCATCTACTACAAATATTCTTGCTTTTTGTATCATAGTGGCAACCGCATTGCCCCAGCGTGGACTGCGGTACACGGGTAACTCTAAAATAAAAAAACTTCGTTCGTTAATTTTAATAAACCAGCGCATTATATATGAAACAACCAACGCTGCAACGGTACCCATCATGTACAAAGCCATCATCACCAAACCCTGCAAACTTAAAAAACCGAGGTATAATTTGGAGGGAATTACCAGGCCAATCAATATGGTATAAACGGGCAATCTTGCACTGCAACTCATTAATGGGGTAACCATTATGGTGAGCAGTCTTTCTTTGCGGTTCTCTATATTTCGGGCACTCATAATGGCTGGTACGGCACAGGCTAACCCACTGATCATGGGCATTACGCTTTTACCGTTAAGACCTACCTTGCGCATGAGCTTATCGGTAAGAAAACTTATCCGGGCCATATAGCCAGTGTCTTCCAAAATGGTGATGAGGCCAAACAGAATCATTATCTGCGGCACAAAAACGAGTATGCCGCTTAGCCCCGCCACCACACCATTTATAAACAGATCGCTCCACCAGGCAACGGGCATCCAATCGGCGAGGTATCCACTGAATTTGCTAAAGCTCCATTCTATAAAATCCATTGGGTATTGCGCTATCAGGAATACACTTTGAAACAACAGGAACAAAACGGTTAATAAAATAAGATAACCCCAGCGACGATCTAATAAAATATTGTCGAGCTTTTCGGTAAAGAGTGCTTTTTTGAGCGGATCGGCTTCTACCACCGTTAGCTGCATTATCTGCTTAATGCGGCCATAGCGCTGCATTATTTCTTCGGCCTGCGTTTTAGTGGGGTTAAACTGGGTGGTTTTTTCTATTGATTCAATTTGATGTTGTGTTGATACATCGAAAGAAAAATGCTCGTGGTTGATGAGGTAGTGCAGCGCCGTATAATCGCTGATGGCTGGAAACATTTTTTCTATTTCGCTGATGGCATTTTCTGCCAGGGCCTTATTGTTGATTACCGGCCGTGGTTTAATAAATTGCGCCGCGGCTCTCTGTTCAATTAATTTTTTAAGATTGCCAACACCTTTATTTTTTCGGGTATTGATAGCAATTACCGGAACTCCTAATTCCCTCTCCAAACCTGTAATATCAATTTGCGTTCCTTTATTGGCTGCAAGGTCCATCATGGTAAGCACCATAATTACCGGAATTTTAAGATCGATGATTTGAGAACAAAATAACAGGTTTCTTCTAAGATTGCTTGCATCCGCAATTAGCAAAACCATATCCGGATGTACGGATTTATCCTGCTGTAAGAGTACTTTGTAACTCACCCATTCATCTGTTCGTTTTGGATAAAGACTGTAGGTGCCGGGTAAATCAATGATGGTGCTGGTAAGGCCTTCAGCGATTTGGCAATGTCCGGTCTTTTTATCGACCGTAACACCGGGGAAGTTACCCACCTGCTGCTGTAAACCCGTCATTATATTAAACAGCGAACTTTTACCACTATTGGGGTTTCCTACCAATGCTATATTAATGTTCTTTGCCAAATTTGGGTTTCAGTGGTAACTATAATTATTAAGATGTGATGCAAAATTACCGGCATTGATTTGTTAACAGTTACGAATTAAGAAAGAAGGTTACCTGTATTGGGAACTTATTGTTTGCAGGACCTCACCCCTAACCCCTCTCCGAAGGCAGAGGGGGACTTGACCCTGCAAATGCCTAGCTCTTTTATTTTCCGACAACCAAGAAACATCTTTTCAATTCTTTTCAGCTAAACATCAGCGGCACTGCTTACGCAAAAAAAGCGAAGTGCTGCAACCCTTAATGCCAGGTGCTGTTACCGTATGGTAGCATTTTTGCCAGAAATAAGTAAGTAAACTTATTTAAACTAACTGCAGATGTAACTGACTGGTTTACCTTTGCCCATTAAAACACCGTTTTATATGATGAAATATTTTTGCTGGCTGCTGATTTTTTGTGTCCAGGTAAGTAATGCTCAAAAATTAAAAAAAGCAGACAAAGTAATTATCGCCAACTTACAAACACATATTGGCTACCTGGCAGATGATAAACTGGAGGGTAGAAGAACAGGATCTTCCGGAGAAAAACTGGCTTCCGATTATATTAGCAGTGTTTTTAGCAAGGCTGGTTTAATTGCCAAAGGCGATGAGGGCGGTTATTTGCAGGCATTTGAGGTTAATGATGGAAAAGCCATCAGCCCATCTACCCACTTATTTATTAATGGCAACGATTTAAAGCCAACTGCAGATTTCTTTCCGTTGGTTTATTCTCCCAATACGTTGCTGGAAGCTACATCTGCATTGGGATTGCAGGAATCCGGCGGCCCCTGGTTTTATGATTTAAATGAAACGCTGGAGACCAATAAAAACAATCCGCATTTCGATTTGGGAGATGCCATAAAATCTAAGGCTGTAGAAGTATCCGGTAAGGGTGCTATCGCCTTGTTTGTTTACAACAGTTCGTCGATTGACGATGGGGTAAAGTTTGATGTAAAATCAAAAGAAACACTTAGCAAAATCCCAGTGATATATATTACAAAGGCAGCCAAAAATGCGTACCTGAAAGATGACGCTGCGGCACTTGATTTAAAATTAAAAGTGCTGATAGAAGAAAAGAAAAGAACCGGTCATAATGTAATTGGTCTTATAGACAACCATGTTGCCAACACCATTATATTGGGGGCACATTACGATCATCTTGGGTACAATGAAGATCACAATTCCCTGTATGCAGGCACCTATCCTCAAATTCACAATGGTGCCGATGACAATGCAAGTGGCACAGCGGCTATCCTTGAATTAAGCAAGTTGCTGTCTGCATCAAAGTTTAAAAACAACAACTATCTTTTTGTGTCTTTTTCCGGTGAAGAGCTTGGTTTATTCGGGTCAAAATATTTTACAGAGCATCCTTGCCTTGATTTAACCACGGCCAATTACATGATTAATCTGGATATGGTTGGCAGGCTGAGTGACAGCTCCCGTGGTTTATCAATCGGTGGCTACGGAACCTCACCAACCTGGGGTGAACTGATTGCCCCCAACCATAAATTTTTTAAAATAAAGTTCGATAGCAGCGGCACCGGCCCAAGCGATCATACATCTTTTTACAGAAAAGATATTCCCGTGCTTTTTTTCTTTACCGGCTTACACAGCGATTACCACAAACCAAGCGATGATGCAGATAAGATAAACTACCTGGGCGAACTGCAGGTGGTTAAATATATTTATGCTTTGATAGAGGCAACAGATAAAAAAGGCAAACTTCCTTTTAGAAAAACAAGAGAAGTAGCCATGGGCAGCAATACAAGTTTTAAAGTTACACTTGGCATAATGCCGGATTATACTTTTAGCGGCAGCGGTGTAAGGGCAGATGGTATCAGCGAAGGAAAGCTGGCGCAAAGGGTAGGTATAAAAGCAGGTGACGTACTGATACAATTAGGCGATTATAAATTTACCGATTTGCAATCGTATATGGAGGCATTGAGCAAGTTTAAAAAAGGGGATGCAAGCAAAGTGAAATTGATGAGAGGTACAGAGGAATTGGTTTTTAATATTGTATTTTAGCCATGTTTCTTTTGGCTAAAAAAAGCTGATGGGTAAATTTGAATACGTGTAAATAAAAAAACAGGATTATTCATTTAGTTCGCATGTTTAAGATCGGCCTCTTAAAAAGGCGTAAAGAAAATTTAATTGATTGTCGTAAAGAAATGAAATTGGTGTTACCAATGACAGGATTTGCTTTTAGCTTGTAAGTTGTACATCCGCTCGGGAATCTTTTGCAGCTTGAGCTAATTTCATTTTAGACAAACATTTAAATTTTTAGTCTTTTTTATGCAGCCTTGATTTTTTTTGTTTCTTTTTTTATCAAGAAAAAAAAGAAAATTGGTTCTAACACAATAGAGTAAATACTTTGCGAACTAAATACCTAATTCAATATATAAATAACAATTTCCTTTGGGGACAGGCGCATGAAACTTAAAATTGATAACGAGGCTTTGGCGCAGGATTTTTTTGAAGACGCCATTTTACTGGGCATAGTGGCCCCCATAAAAGATTACCAGTTTAGCTGGCAGTTAAACCAGCGGCTTGGCTTCAATTTCAGGCTGAACAACGATTTAGAAATTCAGTTGCAGAAGAAACAACGGCAATATTATTTTTCTATTTATGAATACCAGGTTCCGGGAGTTACCACTATTCATTACCTGTATAACAACCAGTACGACGGCGAATATTTATTGCCGGAATTTAAACACCTCGACTTTTTATGGGTAATAAAGGGATATGGCACGCCGGTTGATGATCAGTTAGTGATCATCCCATCTATCAGAAGCCTTACTGCTGTACAACTGGTAACTGAAATGACCAACGAAAAAATTAAAAATAAGCAACACCTTATTTTGTAACAAGATTATAGTTGCTTTTCTTTCTAAATCATCATTATTCAATTCAATTAAAAAAGTATCATTATGTGGAAAGAAAAAAACAATACGCTGTACAGGAAATTTGAGTTTAAGGATTTTTCTGAAGCTTTTGCTTTTATGGCAAGGGTGGCACTGGCGGCTGAAAAAGCCAATCATCATCCCAAGTGGACCAATGTGTACAATAAGGTAGAGATCTGGCTTAATACCCACGACGCTGGTGATGTAATTACCGCTAAAGACAACAAACTGGCTAAAATAATTGACGCAATTGTAGCAGCTTAAAAGAAATGTTACTATTAAGTTGTAGAGAAAAATACCTACAAATTTGCCTTTAGTTCCAGTAAAAGGCTTTTTATCTTTTTTAAAGATTCTATCATGGCGAACTGGGCATCCGCCTTTTTGTTATTTCTGAAATACGCTTTGGCGCCTTCCATGGTATATTTCTTTTCTCTCATCAGGTGATGTATCAACTGGATGTTTTTTACATCTTCCGGCCGAAAGTAGCGGTCTCCTTTACTATTCTTCTTTGGCTTAAGCACATCAAACTCATTTTCCCAAAGGCGAATTAAAGATTGATTTACTCCAAACATGGCTGCCACTTTTCCTATTGAGTAATAACTTTTTTGGAATAAAATTTCATCTTCGGGCACATCTACCAGGTGCACACTATCACTCATTTCCTGTATGCTTTTTCTGCCTCTGGTCGATTTTTGTTTTACTGCTTTTGGCTTTTGAGGAGTTACCATTGCAATACTAAAATCAATGATTTCATTTTGTACGTTGGTCTCCTCCTGAATGGGGAGTTCAATATTAATAGTAATATCATCAACGGGCACACCAGGAATTTCGGTATTGTCAACAGTTTCGGTTAATTCCGTTTCCGGCAAAGCCATTTCAGGCTCTACATCAACTACCGCTTCCTCTTCCGGCTGTTGTAATAAAGATTCGTAAAAATCAAATAGAGATATCTGTGTTGGTTTTACCTTCATAATCTGCTGCTAAGTTCAAATATTTTTATAACAAATAGAGGCGTCATTTGTAAAAGGTTTGCTATTTTATAGAAGCCAGGTTTTTAATTTTAAAAATCTTGCCGCAATACCTGTCAGTTATGTGCAATAATTAATGACAGAGATAACCTGAACCGAGAGAAATTTAATTTAACTTTACCAATCATAAATAATAAAATAAATGGCGACTAAAAATCAAATCGGACTTGACACAGCAAAGAGCAAAATACTTGCTGATAGCTTAAACAATTTACTTGCTGACTATATGATGTTCTACCAAAATACCAGAGGGTTGCATTGGAACATTAAAGGCGAAAAGTTTTTTGAACTGCATTTAAAATTTGAAGAACTTTACACAAATCTATTATTGAAAGTAGATGAAGTAGCAGAACGCATTTTAACCCTTGGAGCAACTCCGCTTCACACTTTTGAAGATTATAAAAAAACTGCGAAAATTAAAATTGTAAAAGATGTTTCGGATGGTAAGAAAGGTGTGCAATCAATTTTAGATTCATTTGAAATTCTTATTGTAAGACAGAGAGAACTATTAAATTTTTCTGCCGATGCTGTAGATGAAGGTACAAATGCACTAATGAGTGATTACATCCGAGAACAAGAAAAATTAGTGTGGATGTATTCATCTTACTTGAAAAAATAATCACAATCAAACTCTGCTGCAAACGCCAAAATGCTTCTAATAAATTTAATTTCTAATCTCTGCTGACAGACTTTCGTGATGAAAGTAACACATGCACTTGACATTGGTATTGCTGCAAGTGTGTCTGTCTCGTCCTAAAAAAAAGTTTACACTAAAATGAGTAAACTTTTTTTTAGGACGAGACAATCACTTAACAACCCATTTGCAATCGACTTTTTAATGTATCAACTGGTTATAGCTTGATTCCCCTCTTTTTGATATATGCATACCAAAGAAGAAAAGCGGCAACAGTTCTGTAGGGTCTCCATTTTTCGGCGATAAATAATAAAGCTGCTGCACCGGTTTGTTTGGGCAAATCTTTTATGGTTTTCATGCTGTTAACTAAAGCAATATCTCCCACAGGAAATAAATCAGACCGTTGCATTGCCATCATCATATAAACATCCGCTGTCCAATCGCCGATGCCTTTAATTTTTTTTAGTTCCGTTCTTACAGTTTCGTCCGGTAATAATATTAATTCATCGAGGTTGAGCTGTTTGTTAATGATGGCTGTAGACAAATTTCTTGAATAAATAATTTTTTGCCTGCTGAAATAACAGGCTCTTAATTCCATATCTGTGAGCAACAATAGTTTTTCGGGAAAGATGGTTCCGATCTTTTCTTTAAGTTTATTGAGTGCGGCTTTTGCCGAGGCTAAAGAAACCTGTTGCTCCAGAATTATATGGAGGAGGGTTTCAAATGTCGG
>JANYCA010000065.1 GCA_025360525.1 Chitinophagaceae bacterium
CAACAGCGGTAATAGAAAAAAAAATTATCGCTGCAAATAATATAGATTTTTTCATTTTCTTTAATTTTTATAAAGATACAATCGGTAAAAACAGGATGCATAAAATTTTAAAAAAATGAAGCCGTTTTTTCTGTTTTATACAACTATTTTTGTTGCTCAACTATTTTTGCATTGAATAATATAAAAAATTTAGCAGGTCAAACGCTTTGGTATGGTGTAAGTTCAATAGCTGCACGACTTATCAATTACCTGCTTACTCCTTATCTTACCTACACCGTATCTATCAAAACATCCGATTATGGAAAAATGGCGCTGGTTTATTCCGCCATCCCCTTATTGAATGTTATTTTTACGTATGGTTTTGAAACAGCCTATTTTCGGTTTGCTACAAAAGAGGAGAATCAAACAACCATCTACAATACCGCTGCCTTATCACTAATTGGTACCACGTTTTTTTTTACGCTGATACTTTGGCTCAACCAAACAGCCCTGGGAAATATGATTGGCTTAAAAGATTTTCCCCAATTGATACAACTTAGTATTGCCATTATAGCCATTGACACGCTTACCAAAATTCCCTTTGCCCGGTTGCGGCAGGAAGGCAGACCCAGAAAATTTGCCTTTATAAATATTTTTGCAATTGCCGTTAATGTTTTTTTTACCTGGTTTTTTGTGGGGTATTGTGCCAACAGCGCAGCAGCAAACGCTAATAGCTGGGTGTTTTTGTTTTACAACCCTTTACAAAATCCAATTTACTATGTAGTACTGGCTAATCTAATACAAGCTATAATAACGCTGCTGCTGCTATCAAAAGAAATTGCACAAATCCGTTTTCAGTTTAACACAAAACTTTGGTTGCAAATGATGTTGTATGCAATGCCATTAATAATAGCTGGTATGGGAGGCATGGTCAATGAAACCTTTGACAGGCTGATGTTGCGATGGTGGTTGCCGGGGACGGCCCTTCATAGAGATTCGGAAGTGGGTATTTACAACGCCTGTTACAAATTATCTATTTTAATATCACTTTTTATACAGGCATTTCGCATGGGGGCCGAGCCATTTTTCTTTAAGCAGGCCGAAGGAAAAAATCCACAACGCACCTACGCAAGGGTAATGAAGTTTTT
The DNA here is from genome assembly GCA_025360525.1 of Chitinophagaceae bacterium. Lineage (GTDB taxonomy): Bacteria > Bacteroidota > Bacteroidia > Chitinophagales > Chitinophagaceae > Ferruginibacter. Next base: position 1,128 of record JANYCA010000065.1, read on the forward strand.
TGTGATAGTAATTACGCTGATGTTTTTGGTGGTAAGTCTGTACATGCCCGTGTGGAAAAACTTCATCGGCCCAAGGTATTGGCAGGGCCTTGCAGTGGTGCCCATTCTTTTATTAGCCAATATGTTTTTGGGTATTTATTATAACCTGAGTGTTTGGTATAAGCTGGGCAATAAAACCATTGCCGGTGCCTGGATAACACTGATAGGGGCTGGTATTACCATTACCATCAACTTTATTTTTATTCCATCGTTTAGCTATATTGCTTGCGCCTGGGCTACGTTTTTTTGCTATGGTAGTATGATGGTGATATCGTTTATTTGGGGACAAAAGGAATACCGCATACCCTATGCCTGGAAAAAATTACTGGCTTACATTGCTATTGTGGTGTTGTTATTTTTTATCCACAGGGGTATCACGTATCTGTGGAGTAATACCATTTTTAGTCTTACAATCGCCACTATTTTAACCGGTTCGTATTGTTGGTTTATTGGGTTGATAGAGAAAAAAGAATTGCCCCAGTTGCCGCTGGTGGGCAGGTATTTTTTAAAATAAAGTGAAGATGCCGGTGGGGCGGTAACTTAAACTTTTAATTAAAATTGTTTAACCAAACACAATTGATAATTCGCAGCCTTCGCCTTTTTTGGAGTGGATGGAAACGTTGCCATTAAAAAGCGATACTCTTGTTTTAATATTTAACAAGCCTACGCCAGCGGTTACTTTTGCGGTATCAAAGCCTACTCCATCATCTTTAATTGAAAGGAATAACTTGCCATCAAATTGGCTAAGTTTTATTTCCACAAGCCTGGCTTTTGCATGTTTTATTATATTATTAAACTGTTCCTGTACAATCCGGTAAATAGCCAATCTCATTTTATCAGGCATACGGCTGTCGTCAATTTCAGCAATGTCTGTTGAAACTTGAATGTTGGTTGAACTTTGGGTAATGTCAGCTATTTTTTCTATTGCAAGCTTTAGTTGAGACTGTGCCATAGAAGGCGGTATCAACGCATGGGAAAGTGCCCTTAGTTCCTGGATGGCCGATGAAATTAATAAATCAGTTTCATCAATAAATTCCTCCCGTTCATTAACATGCCTTTTAACCATACCCAGGTACAATTTAGAGCTTGCCAGTATCTGGCATACATTATCATGCAATTCAGAACCAATCTGCTCTCTTTCTTTTTCTTGGGCAGAAATAACTGCATCAGTAATTTCTTTTTGATTTTTTATCCGTTCATCATCCAGTTGCTGCTCCAGCAATATTTTTTCGGTAACATTACTGCCTATAGCCAAAACGGCAATTTTACCATTAACCACAATGCGGTGAGAAGTAACATCCATGTAAATAAGCTCGCCGTTTTTTTTACGGTGCTCCCATACAGAAGAAAATAATTCGATTTCGTTTGAAAGTAACTTTTGGGCAACGTCCTTAAAAATTTTTATTTGTTCATTAGTTCTTATGTCCAAGATGGATAACTGAGAAAATTCTACCCTGGTATATCCGTACAATTGTATGCAGGTTTCGTTCAAGTCAACAAATTTAAAATTTTCAGGATCCCAGATAAATATCGACTGCGGATTCATATTAAACAGGTACCTGTATTTTTCTTCTGATTCCTGCATTAACACGGCTGTATTTTTCCTTTCTGTAATATCTCTGTAGTTGGCTACAACGCCATTAACAGCGGGCTCGTTCAACAGATTTTGAAAAGTAGTTTCTATCCACCTGTATTCGCCTGACGGCAATTTTATTCTTAATTCTAAAGATTTTACTTTCCCGGGATTTGCAATTACGTCTACAAAGCAATTTATTACAGTACTTAAATCTTCGGCATGTAAGTGATTTGCTGAAGCAAAATCTAAATTGTCATCTGGTTGTAAACCAAGAATTTTTTTTCCCATTACACTCATTTCCAAAACCTTTCCATTTGGATCAACCAGTAAAAGACCATCTGTACTGTTTTCAATTAAAGCCCGGTAACGTTTTTCGTTTTGCTCCAGTTGTTTCAGATTCTTTTTACGTTCTATACTGTAGCTGATACTTTTTAATAAAATGGCCGGCGTTACTTCATCTTTTATCAGGTAGTCCTGCACGCCAAGTTTAAGACTATCTATACCAAACTGCTTATCGCTGAAGCCAGTAAGTACTATTACAGGCCGGCCTTGCGCAAGGGACACTATTTCTGTTATTGAATCTACTCCATTGCTATCGGGTAAGGTTAGGTCCAGCAATATTATGTCGAAGTTATTTTTGCCCATTGCCGTGAGTGCGGCCATCAACGTTTTGGTATGTACCATTTTACTGGTGGGTAATACCATTTTGAGGTATTCACTTACCAGTATAAAGTCGCCGATATTATCTTCGATTAAAAGTATTTTTAAATTGTTTAATGAGGTCATACAAAAAGTTTTTTTAATAAGGCCTTACCATTTAAATACTATCGGCAAATTTCCTCTGTGTTAAATTATACTTATCACACACGCCAAAATTCATCTTCAGTTCGGGATGATGTTTCAACGTATTAATCATATCCAACGTTAGTGGCTTGTTTAAAAATGCAATAACGTTGGAGTTACCATCAGCCTGTTTTTTTTCGATTGGATTTAAGCAGGAAGATGATATGACTATTTTAATGCCAGGGAACCGTTGTATCACTTCTTCTTCCATTTTATTCAGGAATTGCCAACCACCCATAACCGGCATATTTAGATCAAGAAAAATTAAGGCCGGTACATTATCCAGTGAAGCATCCCTTTCATTCAATTGTTGAAAGTAGTTGATAGCTTCAGCTCCGTTCATAAATGCCAAACATTTTTTGGCAAATGCAGTACGGTTAAAAATCATTTGGTTGAGCATTTGCGTAACCTTGTCATCATCGATTGAAAAAATAAGATTAAGCATAAGCTGATTGCTTTTTAAAATTTAATGTAAAGGTAGTTCCTACGTTAATGTTACTGGTTACTTTTATACCACCACCCAGGGCATTCAGCTGCGACTGCACCAGGTAAAGGCCAATCCCCTTGCTATCTGCGTTGGTATGAAAGCGCTGATGGAGGCCGAAAATTCTTTCTTTTACGATAGCCATGTTCATCCCTATTCCATTATCGGAAAAAATTAATTCTACCCCATCCTTCACCCGGTAACTCTTTATATCTAATTGCAAATCCCGTTCCGGCGAGGCGTATTTAAGGGCATTAGACAGCAAATTGATGAAAATACTTTCAAGGTATCCTGCATCAAAATGTACAGTGGGTGCACTTAAAAAATTGCTTTTGATGGTAGCCTGTCCTTGTACTATCATTGAATGAAGCGAGCGGGTTACTTTATCATTAATGTCACAAAACGATAACTCAGTTTGTTTACTGTTGCCGGATTCTTTTATCACAATCGCTTCCATCAAATCGTTCAAGGTTTCGTTTAGCAGGGAGGTAGATACTTTAAAAGCTTCGAGCAATATCCTGGTATCGTCGTCTTTTATTTTTTGCCATTCAATAAGGTTAATAATGGAGATTAAATTGGTAAGTGGGGCTCTAAGATTGTGGCTGGTTATATAAGTATATTGCTTTAAGTCTGCGTTGCTTTTGGTTAACTCATCTATTAACTGTTTTTTTTCCGCTTCATTATTTTTTCGGCGTGTGATATCCCGGAAATTTAGCACAACAGCATTTACTGCAGTATCATCAAGTAAATTATGAAAATAGGTTTCAAGCCAAATATAGTCACCGCCTGGGGTTAATACGCTGAAGTTCAATGTAAGTACTTTGTTGGGCTCCTTAACTACTGCCGAAAATAGTTTGGATACCTTTCTTGCATCGTTTGGATGCAAAAATCCCGGCCTGTTTAAGCCCAAAAATTCTGTTGAATTACACCCGAGTATTTTGCAGGCTGCGCTGCTCATTTCAATGATGTCGCCCACGCTGTTTAATAAGGCAAGCCCATCGGTACTGTTTTCTATCAATGAGCGAAAGCGTTTTTCACTTTGCGCCATTTGTACCTGTATACGTTCCCGCTCTATACTGTATAGTATACTTTTTTGAAGAACGGCACCATTGATATCATCCTTAATCAGGTAATCCTGTACGCCCAGCCTAAGGCTGTTAATGCCGGTTTGTTTATCTGCAAGTCCGGTAAGTATAATTACCGGTGGCAAACCGTTTAATGCTTTTAGCTGCTTGATGGACTGCTCACCATTGCTATCGGGTAAGCTAAGATCCAATAGAATGATATCTACTGTTTGTTGTTTTAACAAAGCGATGGCTGCAGCCAAATAGGTGCAGTGAATGATATTGGCAAAAGGAAACACCTTCGACAGATAGTTCGTTACTAATAAAAAATCGCCTTCATTGTCTTCAATTATTAATACATGGAGTTTAGTTGAGTTGGGCATACTTACTATTTAAGCGGATTTTTTTTTATTGGAACGGTTTAACATTGTGCTCTTATCTCAGCAGTGATTGTCTTTATTTGCTGATTTTATATTTGAATGATTATTGGTTGTAAGCCTATTTCTCAGGTGGTTTTTCAAATAAACTATCTAATCACAATCGGTTAAATCACTTTACCCTATTTGTTTAAAAATATTATTTGGGTTTGGGTATGGTAAAAATGAAAGTTGATCCCTCCCCTTGTTTAGATTCCATGGAGATAATACCTCCGTTGCGCTCAACAATTTTTTTGCATATTGCCAGGCCAATACCTGTTCCGCTGTATTCATCTTTATTATGAAGACGCTGAAACATGATAAAAACTTTTTCACAGAATTTTTCATCAATCCCTATGCCATTGTCCTTAACTTTTATCAGCCAGTCATAGGGTCGTTCTTTCCCGGTAATATATATAATTGCTTTGTTGCCGGCTGGCTGATATTTGATGGCATTACTTACCAGATTTTGTAAAAGTTGTTCCATGTCTAATTTTACGGCTGTTATTACCGGCAAACCCTCCGTGTAAATCGTTGCTCCATTAGCAAGTATTTCATGTTGTAATATTGTTTGTATTTCCTTTACAACAGTTTGCAAATTAACAGGCTGGGTTTCCTGATGTTTACCTTCCAGCCTGGAGTACAACAGTATGCCATTTATCAACTGCTTCATTCTATTAGCACCGTCCACAGCATAGTGTATATAATTTGTGGCAGTTTCGTCCAGTGCATCTTTGTACTTATTTTGCAACAGATTCATAAAACTGCTCACCATCCGTAAAGGTTCCTGCAAATCGTGTGAGGCTAAGTAGGCAAACTGTTCCAGCTCTTTATTGGATACGGAAAGGTCATATGCTTGTTTTGTCAACGCTGCTTCTGCTTTTTTTCTTAGAGTAATATCTTTTGAGTTAACAATTATTGCTTTAATGGCAGGATTTAATAACTGATTATTGCCCTGCCCTTCCAGCATAACATATTCTCCGGTACTGTTCAAACACCTATACTCGATCATATTTGAGTTTCCTGGGGTTTTCAATGCATCTTCCATTTCAAAGGCTACCATTGCTATATCATCCGGGTGTATAAATTCAAATATATTTCTGCCGATTGTTTCGGTTTCTTCATACCCCAATACCTGTTTTATTGAAGCACTTTGGTAAATAATATTACCATAGTTATCAATGAGGGTAATAATATCAGAGATATTATGAACCATACTTTTAAACTTTTCTTCATTCTGTTTTAAAGTTTTTTCTGCCAATTTTTGTTCGGTAATATCCATATGGATACCAAGGCTGCCTACCCATTTTCCTTGATCGTTGTAATTTGGTGCACCGCTGATGAGCCATTGTTTTGGTTCGCCTTTTTTATTAACGATTAATCTTTCGTACACACTGGAAATACCTCTTTCTCTTTCGTTATTTATTTCGGTTATTTTTAATTTGCTTTCAATTTTTGCAAAGACTGCCTTAGCAGATTTTCCAATAATTTCTACCATACTATACCCACTCATCTTGCAAAAACTATTGTTGGCAACCTGAATTACTTCATTTTTATCTACTTCCAGCAGCCCCAGGTTAATGTTGGCAATAATATTCCGGTACTTTTCTTCACTTAGTCTTAATGCATTTTTCGCATTCATTTCTGCGGTTATATCCATAACGGTGTTGAGCAAAAATGCCTTACCATTTATATCAACAAGTGTTGTAGATAAATATCCTTGTATTACCAGCCCGGCTTTAGTTAAAAATTCAATCTGTTCGTTTTCTACAACGCCTTGCTCAATAACCATTTTTACAATTCTGTCTCTGTCAGCAGCATTTTTGTACAGGCCAATAGCGTCTGCTGTTTTACCAACTATCTCATCTTTTTCATAACCCAGATGCCGGTGAAATGTATCATTTACATCTTTTATTATTCCATCGGTAACAGATACCAGCGAAATACCAATACGACTGTTTTTAAAAATGGCAGCAAAAATTTCTTCTGAATCCTTTAATGCCTTTTGGGTATTGTTTCTTTCAATTTCTGTAGCAATTCTTGCCGAATAAAACCTCAGTATGGTTTGCTTTACTTCCGGGTACTTTACAGGTGCTTTATATAACAATACTAATATACCTATTGATGAACCCTCGCTGTTGATGAGTGGTATACCGATATAGCCTGCTATCTGCAGTTGCTTCAGCAGTGTAATCTTTGGAAAAAGCTCAGGTATATTTTCTACATATATACATCCATTACTTTCCAAAGCATTTCCACATGAAGTGCCTTCAATCTTGTAAATAAAATTATCGGCGATGCATCCATTTTTAGAATGAGCAATTACTTCCACGGTTTCCTTGTCATCGTTTTTATACAAGCCAATAAAAGCATGATCTGCCTTTAATGAACCGGATAATTGTAAAACGATGGTTTGTAAAAAATTATCCAAACCTGTATTGATTACGGCAGTTGAAATTTCATGGAGCGCTTCATTCAGCATCTTTCTTTCTTTGCGAACTTTAGCTTCTACCAGTTCTTTTTTTACCACAACGCCTAACCTTTCCAGGTTATCCTTCTCCAGGTAATCATTTAAGCCCGCCTTCATCATTTTAATAACCATTTCTTCGCCCAGAGCTTTGGATACCAATATAAAAGGTAATTCGCTGTCGAATGTTTTAGCAATATCAAGGGTAGTTTCTCCATTTAAGCCCGCTAAATTGTAGTCGCATATTACCAGGTCCCATTCTTTTTGATTCAATGCTGTTTGCATTTCAAGCACGTTGTTTACAACCAGGTATTGAAATAATAGGTCAGTTTTGTCTAAGGCTTGCTGTAAAAGTGTTGCACCGCTTTTATTGTCTTCAACCAGTAATATTTGTAGTTGTCGGTTCATTTATTTTTTTTGGCAACGATTCATCTCTTTTTATTGTAAACAACAATCGGCTGCCTGTTTAATTTTTTTTGCTATAGCATGAAATTTACTGGCTCAGTGAATTAATCATTTACGCCCAGTTTGTATCCATTATTGGCAGTTCTTTTAAATCGAATTTTTCGGGTTGCAGATTTTCAAAAATTATTAAATAAAATACAATGCTGCCCGATTTATTCAGCAGTGGCTTAACAATTATCCGCATAAAAAAAAGCTCGCCGCTCACGCCTATCATTTCAACATTGCTTTTAACAACCTGTAGCGATGCAGTTGCTTTTATAATTTCAGCCTTTACTGCTGCTCTTTTTGATTTGCTTATTACACTCCATAAATGTTGGTTGGTTAAATCAGTTAACCCTGCAATAAACAAGTCCGCATCTCCTTTAATTTCTTTTATTACAAATGATGTATCAACAACCAGGTAAGTGTGTTGATAACAATCAAAAATTGTTTCTTTTACCATACTATTGATAGAAAGAATATCATCGGAGCGGTTAATAAAGTCAGGAAAACAGCATGAGCCGGAGTTATTAGTTGCGCCAGTTTTGGTAACATCCATTGCTGTTTGCTGCAGGCCTGTTTCATTGACTGGTTCATACGTTAAACCATGTTCTTTGCAGCGGGCTTGTTGTAATTGAACAGCATCCCAAATGGCTTTTCCTATTTGAAATGGTGGTATCACCAAATTGGCGCAGTTAGTTTTAATGGCAGCAAGTGGTAGCGCATTATACATGGCAGATGGTGGGGCCTGCACTATTACGTACCCTCCTGCTTCTTTAATCATTTTTATCCCTTGTGCAGCATCTGCGCCCATACCTGATAAAACAATGGCAATGCTTTTTTCACCGGCAGTAACAGACAGGGATTTAAACAATTTATCAACCGGCATGCTTTGTACATCTTCCGTAGTTGTGTTAAGCTGAAGACGGGCTTCCTTTAAATCTAGTTCATATCCGGGGCCGCAGTAATAAATATTTCCACTTTGTATTTCTTCGCCCTGCTTGGCCTGCTTTAATGAAAAAGAACTGTTGGCATCAATTGCCGCTAATAGCAATTGCATGTTGTTTTTATCAATAGGAAACCCAATGAAAAAAGCAACATTTATAAGTTGTTCCGGCAGATGCAGCAGTAATTCTTTTAATGTTTCTACGCCGCCGGCAGATGCGCCCACCCCAATTAGCCATGTAAAATTTGGTAACTGTAAAACTTTGGCGACTATGTTTTTAGCCTGCTGATTGATATAGAGTGATCCCATCTTATTTTTAGAATATTAGGGTTGTTTTTTAAATATTTAATTGATACAGGAAACCAGAAACAAGAAGCGTAACTTATGTATCGAATATTTTAAAAATCGATACTGCAAAATGGAATCAATTTTCATCAATTACGGTTTCCGGTAACAAACAAAATTCAATGTATTCGTTATGATAAACTATAGAAAAATGCGTTAGATATAGGTAGTTAAATTCTTACTTTGAAAATCTTAATTAAATATTCTTGCCCGGATCACTACCAAAAGCCTTAGGCAACCCTGGATAAACCTACCCCATACAGCAAAGGGTTGTAATTTGAAATAATTGTGCGTTAGTGTTTAATAGCTTATTTTTATGAAGATGATTTTTTTAATAGTAGATGATCACGAAATAGTAAGATCCGGCATTAAAAATGTGCTGAATGTATTGTACAAACCAGACAATATTTTTGAAGCCATCGACGAGGAAAGCGCCATGATGCTGTATACCGAAAGAGCATATGACCTGGTGATAATGGATGTGCAAATGCCCAACACAGATACTATCAGGCTGATTGAATTTATGGTTCAGCAAAACCCCGAAATAAAAGTGCTGATGTTTTCTATGACAGCAGCAAAAATCTATGCCAACAAATTTTATAACGCAGGTGCCATGGGCTTTGTAAGTAAAAGCGCAGGGCTAGATGAACTTACAAAGGCCATCGATCTTGTTTTAAACGGGCGAAATTATTATAGCAAGGGTTATACGGATCAGCAATCACTTAATACTAATAATAGCAACCTCGCCAATCCTTTTAAATCACTTAGCAGCCGTGAAATGGAGGTTGCGTTGCTTTTGTTACAAGGAAGTACCATTGTTACTATCAGCAATTTACTTGCTATTAATCCATCAACTGTAGCATCGCATAAGGCACATATTTATCAAAAGCTTGGTGTGGATACCCTGGGTGAATTAATTGCAATCGGGCGGTTAAATAATATTATACCGCAATAAAATCCTTTTAACCTTCATTGAATTTTTTATCTCAATATTATGTTTACAATCGAATATCAAAAAAACAACGGTTTTGATACAGTAGTTTTAAAAGATACAACCAGCCATACTAGTGCTGTTGTTATTCCATCCTGTGGAGGTATTTTACATGCTTTTGAAGTGTACCATAAGGAACAACTGCTCAATGTAATTGACAACTATCAAAGCCTGGATGATTTTACCCAACATGTAACCGACAAAGGCTTCATGAGTTGTAAAATGTCGCCATTTGCATGCCGCATAAAAGACGCAACTTACCAGTATGAAGGCAAGCAATATACCATTGAAAAATTTTTATTAAACGGCAGTGCCCTGCATGGCTTGCTGTATAATGTTCCTTTTGAAATTATTCATCAACGGGCAGATGAAAAGAGCGCTGCAGTTAGCCTTGCATACAGTTATACAGGTACTGATAAAGGCTATCCATTTAAATATGATTGTGTAGTAACCTATCAATTAAAAACCAATAACGAACTGATCATTAGCACGCTTGTGACCAATAAAGAGGAGGTATCTATTCCCATGCAGGATGGCTGGCATCCCTATTTTACTTTTGGTGGAAAAATTGATAACCTGCTGCTGGAGTTTCAAAGCAAGGAACAAATTGAATTTGATGAAGCGATGTTGCCAAACGGCAATATCAAACCCTTTCAGGAATTTGGATCATTAAAAAAAATTGAAGGAAGAACGTTTGATGATTGCTTTTCAGTAAACTTTTTTGAATGTCAGCCACTGTGTGTTTTAAGAGATCCTGTGCAAAAAATTCAGCTGGAAATAAGGCCTGAAAAAAATTATCCTTACCTGCAAATTTATACACCGCCACACCGAAACAGTATTGCAATAGAAAATTTAAGTGGCATACCGAATTGTTTCAATAACGGTATTGGATTAATTATTTTGCCCGCCAACGAGAAGATAGAGTTTGTAACTTCTTACACCATTTCTTCCTTATAATATTTGCAGCATTCCAGTAGTAAAAAGGGTACTGGCAATGTTAAAAACTACACGATTTTGAAAAAAACTTTCATTACCACTTTATTAGTCGCATCTTCCTTAGTTCAATCATTTGGACAAATAAGCTTTGGCGTAAAAGCCGGACTCAATCTTAGTAACGTAAAAAATGTTGGTTCTACAGAAAACAAAACAAGGTTAGGCTTCAATGGCGGATTTCTAACTAAAATAGACATAAGTAAAAGATTCATAGTTCAACCTGAACTTCTCTATTCAATCAAAGGCAATAAGTTTCCTCCAACGGCATTTAATGGTGGTGGCACTTTAAGCCTTAATTATATTTCTATTCCACTTTTAGGCGGATTCCGGCCTAACGACAATTTCACAATTTTGTTTGGACCTGAATTTAATTTTTTGACAAATGCTAATTCAAAGTTTGACGGTAGTAATCATGACGTTTCAAAAAATTTCAGAAAATTTGATTTAGCAATCGCCTTGGGTGCTACATACAGCATCAAGAAAAATGTCGGTATAGAACTCCGATACAGTTATGGTTTTGAAGATTTAGCAGATGTAATCCTGATAGATCAGTCCGGTAACCAAATTGGTAAGGACAGAACAGGCAGCAACAGAGTTTTTCAACTTGGGTTATTTTATAAGTTCTCCAAAAGGTAAACAATACATGCCCACAACATTGGTACTTTGCACGATAAATGTTGTTGGTATTATACCTTAATGTAGATTTTCCTTTTATCCAGCAGCCATGCAAAAAACCACATCATGGTTATAAAGCAAAGGGCATATACCAGCGATCCAATTCTTGGGTCGGATGGAAAAATTAGCTTGCAGATATGTTCATAAAACCAGCCAAAAGGCGTTAGAAATTTAGGCTTACCGGTTTCATCCAAACCGTTGCTCAGCCTTATTAGTCCTAGTAATCTTGGTAGTACGCCACTCAGTACAAATATGAACAACGCATTTTTTCCAAACACATCAAAAAAACGGCTCCAGGCACCTTTGCGGTTGTTGAATTCAATTAAGTAAATCATCACCGATAAAACCAGTAATGCCAGTCCGGTAACATAAATGGTGTAGCTGCTGGTCCATATTTTTTTGTTGATGGGGAATACCATGTCCCAGGCAAAGCCTGTAAAAATAAACACACATGCAGCAACAAATAATCCATTCAGCATTTCGGGCGTTTTGCCTTTTTGCAAAATATAATTGCCAGCCAGGTAGCCAAATATTACCTGTACAATAGCAGCAAATGTGCTCATTAAACCTTCGGGATCAAAGGCAACTCCCTCTCCATGGTACAGGTGCTTTTCGCCAAAAATTGATAAATCTATCTTGGTACCAAACCACCCGGACAAACTGAACGGATCTGCTGAGTTGCCGGCGATGCATAAAAACCAATACCCCAGCAAGATGAAAGCGCTGGCAACAAAAGCCCCCCTTGTTTTAAAAAGATGTATAATAACTGCAGCAAAAAAATAGCACAAAGCAATGCGCTGTAATACACCCATCAACCGAAGTGTTTCAAAAGGTTTGCCTGTAATGGCACCTTCAGCATCGTATTTTATAAATGGAAACCAGTTTAAAAAAAGCCCGATGATAAAAATGAGCAGGGTTCTTTTAATTACTTTTTGCCAAAAGATATTTTTTTCTTGTAACCGGGGTATTACAAAAGCCATGGCATTACCAACGGCAAATAAAAAGAACGGAAATACCAAATCGGTTGGTGTGCAGCCATGCCAGCTAGCATGCTCTAACGGTGCGTAAATATGGCTCCAGCTACCGGGGTTATTTACCAATATCATTATCGCCACCGTAGCGCCACGAAAAACATCGAGGGAGTAAAAACGTTGGTTCATTAGGTTAAATTGAAGGTTTTGTTTTTTGGGGGATTGCTTGTAGTTAAAAAGATTAGCTGGTTTCTTTTACAGTTTAATTTTTGAAAATTATGGCTGTAAAACCTTACTCAGTTTTGATAGTCTCTGTTTACTTCTTTGTCTTAACACAAAGAAGTAACAAGAAAAGTCAAGGCTTCATAAAAAAGACTAAAAATTTGAATGTCTGGCTAAAATGAAATTAGCTCAATCTTCAGAATATGCCCTGGCTTTGGTACGACCTGCGGGCAAATTGCACAGCCAGGCATCTGTAACTTCAATTTCATTTCTTAACGCCACACATTCAAATTTTCTTAACGTCTTTTTTATGAGGCCGGCAAAAGAATTGCGGCTAAAGTTTATTAATTCTATAATTTAAATTTAAAAATCCTTTGCAAGAAAAACGCATCTTATATTTCCCCCGTTGTTTCCTCAAATTTAACCAATCATTGTTGCAACTAAACTCTCTCATTCAACTCAAGCCAACGCATTTCTTTACCATCCAGTTGTTGAAGGATTGTACTCACCCTTTCAGCGGTTTTTTGCAATTCTGCAAAACCCATGCTGCCAACACCCATATTGGTTTCCAAGGTTGCTTTTTCCAGCTGTAGTTCCGGCATTTCTTTTTCCAGCAATTCCAGTTCTCTTTTTTCTTTGAACGATAATTTAGATGCTCCGTTGCTGGAAGTTACCTTTACTTCTGCTACTGGTTTTGGTGCCTGCATTATTTGTCGCTCATCTGTAAGGCTGCCATTGGCAAGTGCTTCACGGTACTGGCTGTAGTTGCCCGGGTAATCTCTTATCACCGCATCGCCTTCAAAAGCAAATAAATGATCTACCATCCGATCCATAAAATAGCGGTCGTGACTTACAATTAAAATACAGCCGGGAAAGTCTAATAAAAATTCTTCCAGCGTACGCAGTGTTTGTAAATCAAGGTCGTTGGTAGGTTCATCCAATATTAAAAAATTGGGATTGGTAAATAGAATGCTCAGCAGATGGAGCCTTCTTTTTTCGCCCCCGCTTAGCTTAGTTAAAGGGGTATATTGCTGCTCTGCATTAAAACCAAACTTCTCCATAAATTGACTGGCACTAATTTTACTGCCATCTGCAAGCGGAAAAAATTCTGCAAAATCCTTTACATATTCTATCGCTCTTTTATCTTCTTTTATATGCAATCCTTCCTGGTTAAAATTGCCAAACACCACCGTTTCGCCATGGTTAATTTTACCACTATCGGGCTGCTCCTGCTGCAAAGCAATTTTTAAAAAAGTAGATTTTCCAATACCATTTTTACCAACAATGCCCACCCGCTCGCCTCTTTTAAAAGTATAATCAAAACCCTTAATCAGCACTTTATCGCCATAAGCCTTGTTTATTTTTATCATCTCCAAAACCTTGCCCCCCAGCCTCGTCATTTTTACCTGAAGGCTCAATTCCGCATCCTCTTTTTTCAAACTAACTTTTTCTTCAATTACGGCAAACGCATCCTCCCTCGATCTCGATTTGGTGGTTCGTGCCTTTGGTTGCTTACGCATCCATTCCAGCTCTTTTCTAAATATATTTTTATCCTTCTGCAGTTCGCTCTGTGCTACCTCTTGCCGCAAACTTTTTTGCTCCAGAAAGTAATCGTAGTTGCCCCTGTATTCAAAAACTTTTTCTTCATCCATTTCCACAATCTCATTACATACCGCATCTAAAAAATATCGGTCGTGCGTTACCAGCAGCAGGGTACTTTTTTGATTGCTAAGGTAATCTTCCAGCCATTCAATCATGGACACATCCAGATGGTTGGTGGGCTCATCCAGTATCAGCAAACATTTGCCTTCGTGTATCTGTGCTTCAATTAAAGCCTGCGCCAGTGCTACTCTTTTGCGCTGACCACCACTCAGGTTTTTAACCGGCTCGTTTAAATGATGCAGGTTTAGTTTGCCTAAAATCTGCTGCAGGTCATTCTCAAAATTCCATGCGTTAAGTTCATCCACCCTGCCCATTAAATCGGTGAGTTTATCTATATCATCCGTTTCCTGCTCCAAAAACATCTCGTATTCTTTCACCACTTTTACAACCGGGTTATCCATCCTCAAAACATTATCCCAAATACTTTTATCTTCATCAAATTGGGTATCCTGTTGCAGCATAATAACTTTTACTTCTTTGTGTACCCATACCGAACCACTGTCGGGATGTTCAATACCGGCAATAATTTTTAACAAGGTCGATTTGCCGCATCCATTGCGGGCAACAAAGGCTATTTTATCGCCTTCCTCCACATGAAAACTGATGTTTTTAAACAAGGTTCTAATTCCAAACGATTTGGTAATATTTTCTATTGAAGCATAGTGCATAGCGGCAAAGGTAACGGACGGAAGGTTTTTAAAGCCATCCTTTTACAAGAATGACATAATATTAGCACATAAAATACCCGGAGAGATGCCCAAAAGCTGGTTTGTTTTAATTTGAACGCCAGCAGTACAGCCCTGTTTGGCGGCAGTCCGGCTATGCGCTGCTACTCCGGCACAAAGGCCGATGCACAGACCCTCACCGGGGTATCCGCTACTATCCGGCGTATGTTTTGAACTTTGGTAATTCTATTGGGCTGAGTTTATGCGCCACAGGTTTTTGATGGCAGAACCTCGAAACGTAACTAAAGAGTTTACACCTTTTTAAAAAGGTGTAAACTCTTTGCGTTTGTTGGTATTCCTTATACGAAAATAAAGGTATCAACCTAAAAGCAGAGGCCGCCGTTGGCTGTTTTCACCAACGGCCGAAGTTGCAACTATGCATGCTCCAACTAACGACCTATACAGCCCATTTGCTGCTTAATTAATAGTAGCTTTAAACTATCACAACGCTTCGCCGGTTGGTCAAAAGACGCACCCGGGGCATTTCCGTGATAAGGTAAAGTGCTAAATTCGCAACACCAACTGAGTCAGAAAATATGTTCGCTACAATAAAAAATATGTTTAAGAAAAAACGCCAAGAACTATTCTCCATACCTAAAGAGCCATCGTTAGAAAATGCTATAGAGTTTATTATTTCGGACGAAGCAATATTTAGTGAGCTTTCTTCTGCTCGGAGTCTCCCATTAAAAACCTCCCACACTAAAAATTAAAAGTTTCCCAGGCGGGTTTCCGTGCGGTGGGCAATGTGTTTTGCAGAACCCGCCGCAATTTAGCAGGGTACTTGTATTTATAAATTTAAACAGCTTACCTGAATCATGCCGAGTCCCACGGCTTTGCTGCATGGCCTATTGTGGAGACCCGGCTGGGAACTCCTACTTTTGAGAGAGACCCGGAGCGGAATAAATTGGAGGCATGCCTACAAGTTTTTTACGTCCATTAAAGATGGTCGTTCAGTAATTTCGTGATATTTGATTACGTCTTTAGCATAGTAATGTATTACCATACTCTTGCGGGTTAACGAGAGGTCTGTGATATTAGAGCCACCATGAAGTAGGTTTGCATGCCAAATAAATACATCTCCTTTTTTAGCGAAAAATACTTTTTTTTCAAATTGATTTTTCTGAATGATATCTTCTACTGCGTTTTCATAATCCGTATAATCACTAATACCCAATTTTAAAGTCGTACTACTTTCATTATAATCATTATTGAGAAGGTAAGGCAGTTGATGGCTTCCGGGATAGTAGAAGAGAGGCCCATTGTTTTCATTGGTATCTTCTAATGCAATCCAAACTGCAATTAAATAGCCAAGTGGATACGTTGTCATGTGAATACTGTCGGAATGTGCACGTTGGTTGCTGCCTTTAAGAAAATTTAAAGTTTGAAAAGGAACAACTTCTTTACCCAGAAGAAAATTCAGAATACTTATCAATTGCGGAGTATAAGTGACATTTTTAATTACAGTCGATATTTTATTAGCAAATGCAAGTCTGCTATCATGTGCAGGTCTTATTAAATGCTTTGATGTTATTCTATCAATTTCATTATTTATTGAATCTACTATGTCATTATCAAAAAAGGATGGTAAGGTCATGAAGCCATTTTCTGACCAATTTATTATCTGCTCTTTCACTTCTGCGGAAAAATGGCTGAAAGCAGCCTCGTTCGGTGCAAGTTGTCTTGAGTTGCCGACATCAAACCATGCCTGTGATTTTTTATCAGGAAAATCCTTACTGGAAAGTGAGATAAACAATGGCTTATGAAAATTATAATGTTCAAATGCCTTTTTATTATGTAAAAGGCTCTTATAATGCAGCATATTATACAGCCAGTGTACAGGCTTAAACCTCTTTAGTAATAAAAAAAAATTGCTCATTTTCAAATGTAGTAAATCCTAAAAATAGATATAAATAAAATCCTTGCACAATGCACTATTTCCACTAGGAGTCTGCCATAAAATTTTTTCCTTACGATAAATTAAAAAGGTCCCCATTGGGTTTCCATGACCCTGGGCGATCGTTTTGCAGAACCCGCCGAAAGTAACGTACTTGAATTATTCATTGAACAAAAATGTACCTACTTCCGTTAGAGATGTCGCATTAATTTAAACAAAAAATGCCGGCACAAAAGTCCCGGCATTTAAAGGCTAACCTAGCCCAATATATAATTCTTTATCCTCAGTCAATATTTTCAATAATTCCGGCAATGCCTTGGCCGCCGCCAACACAGGCCGATACAATGCCATACTTTTTATTCAATCGCTTCATATCGTTTACAACTTGTATGGTAAGTTTGGCACCGGTGCAGCCCAATGGATGCCCCAATGCAATAGCACCGCCGTTTATATTTACAATGTCCGGGTTTAAATTTAATTGCCTGATCACCGCCAGGGATTGAGACGCAAATGCCTCATTTAATTCTATTAAATCAATATCGCCTATCGTCATATTGGCCTGCCGTAATACTTTCGGAATTGCTTCTACCGGCCCAATGCCCATAATACGTGGATGAACGCCGGCGCTTGCACAATTTACCAGCCTTGCAATGGGTTTTAAACCCAGTTCGTTTACCATCCGTTCACTCATTACTATTACAAAAGCAGCACCATCGCTGGTTTGTGAACTGTTACCTGCTGTAACACAGCCTCCGAGGGCAAAGGCAGGTTTTAGTTTAGCCAGTCCTTCAACAGAGGTATCTGCCCTTACCCCTTCATCGGTATCAACAATATATTTTTTTTGTTGCTTTTTTCCTTTTTCATCCAGGTACACCTGCTCAACTGTTATTGGCAGAATACCCGTTTTAAAATGTCCGTTGGCAATGGCACTGCCGGCTTTTACATGGCTGTTGTAGCTGAATGCATCCTGATCTTCCCGGCTTACATTGTACTCTTTAGCTACCGCCTCGGCAGTAAGTCCCATGCTCAGGTAAAAATCCGGTTCATCTTTAGCAATGGAATACGATGGCGAAGTTTTCCAGCCTGCAGTGGGTACCAGGCTCATACTTTCTACACCGCCGGCAATAATACATTCGGCCATGCCGGTGCGTATTTTGGCAGTAGCCATGGCGATACTCTCCAGGCCACTGG
Organism: Chitinophagaceae bacterium; assembly: GCA_025360525.1. Lineage (GTDB taxonomy): Bacteria > Bacteroidota > Bacteroidia > Chitinophagales > Chitinophagaceae > Ferruginibacter. The sequence continues at coordinate 19,076 of JANYCA010000065.1, forward strand.
CACAATACCGGTTAATGGTAATACCCGGTGCATGTATGCCAACAGCTTTGGCAGAAATCATCCTCCCAACCTGTAAGCCTTGCTCCGCCTCTGGTACAGCGTTTCCAACAATTACATCATCTATTCTTTTTACATCCAGTTGTGGTATACTGGCCAGTAAACCTTTAATAACATCAATGGCTAAATCATCCGGCCTTGTAAACCTGAAACC